>JBDSMV010000228.1:0-21096 GCA_039915715.1 Rubrivivax sp.
GATCGATTCGCAGAGCCATGCCGATGTCCGGCGCTCGCTCGAACTGATTGCGCAGCTGCTGGGCACACCGCAGGAAGCAGCGCGCCTGTGGCAGCGCATCGAAGGCGACATCGCCGCTGCGGCGGCACAGGTGCCCGAAGCCTTGCGAGGGCTGCGGGTGTATGTCGAGATCGGCGCCGGGCCCTATGCCGCCGGCGCGTCGTCGTTCATCGGCGAAACCCTGGCGCGGCTGGGCATGGCCAACGCGGTGCCGCCCGAGATGGGTCCGTTTCCGAAGCTGAACCCCGAGTTCGTGGTGCGCAGCCAGCCCGACATCGTGATGGCGGTGAAGCGGTCGCTGCAGTCGATGCGCGACCGCCCCGGCTGGCACAGCCTGCACGCCTTTCAGCGCGGCCGGGTCTGCGGCTTCGAGCCCGACCGCTATGAAGTCCTGGTGCGCCCTGGTCCGCGGCTGGGCGAAGCCGCGCGGCTGTTGGCCGGCTGCCTGGCCGGCTTGCCGACCGACGCCGCACGGTGAACGCCGCTGCCGACGCCGTTCGTCGGGGCGTGAACGCCGGCACGGCCCAGCGTGGCCGGCGCCGCCTGCTGCTGGCGGGCATGGCACTGGCGTCGGTGCTGCTGGTGCTGCTGGGGCTGGCGGCCGGCAGCGACGGCTTGTCGTGGCATTCGCTGCGTGCCGATCTGGCGGGCGACCAGGCGCTCTTGATCCTGGGCCAGATCCGCGCGCCGCGCACCGTCGGCGCGTGGCTGGTCGGCGCACTGCTGGGGCTGGCCGGCGCCGTTGCGCAGGGGCTGTTCCGCAACCCGCTGGCCGACCCCTACCTGCTGGGATCGGCCTCGGGCGCGTCGCTGGCGGTGGTGGCGGTGCTGGCTACGGGATCGATGGGCGGTCCGGTCATCGGCCTGGCGGTTGGCGCGTGGCTGAATGAGTTGTCGCTGGTGCTGGCGGCCTTTGTCGGTGCCCTGGCCGGCGTCGGCCTGACACTGATGCTGGCGCGTGGCGCGCAGCAAACGGTGCGGCTGCTGCTGGCCGGCGTGGTGGTGGGGGTGCTGCTGGGGGCCGCCAACGACCTCTTCACGCTGATCTCGCCCGACGCGCTGCGCGGCAAGCAGATGTTCCTGATGGGCAGCACCGGTTTTCTGGGTTGGGGCAGCGTTGCGGCACTGGCCGCGGGGCTCGTGCTGGCGCTGCCGCTGTCGATGCGGCTGGCGCGCGCGCTGGATGCGCTGACGCTGGGCGAAGACAGCGCCGCCAGCCTCGGGCTGGCGCTGCCACGCCTGCGTTTGGCGCTGGTGCTGCTGTTTGCGCTGGCCACCGGGCTCGCGGTGTCGCAGGCCGGAGTGGTGGCCTTCGTCGGCCTGGTGGCACCGCATCTGGTGCGGCGCCTGGCCCCCGGCCCGCATGGCCACTTGCTCCTGGGCAGCGCGGCGGCCGGCGGGGTGCTGCTGCTGGCCGGCGATGTGGTGGCTCGGGTGGTGATCGCACCGCAGGAATTGCCGGTGGGGGTGGTGACGGCGCTGGTCGGTGGCGCTTATCTGTTGTGGCTGCTGAACCGGCGGGGGCTGCGGTGAGCACGAACCGCGCGAACCGCGCGACGAGCACGGTGTTGCGCGCGCAGGAGGTCAGCGTGATGCTGGGCACGCACCGCGCGCTCGACCGCGTCAGCTGCCGCTTCGAGCGTGGCTGGACCGCCATCGTCGGTCCCAACGGCTCCGGCAAGTCGACCCTGCTGCGGGTGCTGGCCGGCTTGCTGACTCCCGCTGCCGGCCAGGTCGAGCTCGACGGCTCGCCGCTCGCCATGCTGGCGCCGCGTGAACGCGGCCGGCGCCTGGCCTGGCTCGCGCAATCCGGAGAAGGCAGCGGTGAACTCGACGCCCGCGAAACCGTGGCCCTCGGCCGCTTGCCGCATCTGGGGTTGGTGGGTGTGCCGACTGCTGCCGACGAGGCCGCGGTCGACCGCGCCATGGCCAGCACCGAATGCATCGCCTGGCAGCACCGGCTGCTGACCGAATTGAGCGGCGGCGAACGCCAGCGCGTGTTGCTGGCGCGCGCGCTGGCCACCGAAGCCGGCACCCTGTTGCTGGACGAACCCACCACCCACCTGGACCCGCCGCACCAGGTGGCGCTGGTGCGGCTGGTGCGCAAGCTGGCCGCCACGCACACCGTGGTCACGGTGCTGCACGACCTGCCGCTGGCGCTGCATGCCGACCGTGTGCTGGTGCTGCAGCAGGGGCGCGTGGCAGCCGAAGGCACCTTCGACGACCCGGCGCTGCATGCGGCGTTGATGGCGGTGTTCGATGGCGCGGTGCGCGTGGAAGTTCGCAACGGCAACGGCAGACCGACCGTGGTGCCGAACCTGGATTGACGAGCCGATGCCGCGCACCGCCACCTGCCCGGCCCTGCTGGTGTCTGCACCGGCTTCGGGCCAGGGCAAGACCACGGTCACCGCCGCATTGGCCCGTGCGCACCGCAGCCTCGGGCGGCGGGTGCAGGTCTTCAAGACCGGCCCCGACTTCCTCGACCCGATGGTGCTGGCGCGCGCCAGCGCAGGGCCGGTGCGACAACTTGATCCGTGGATGGGTGGCGACGCCCACTGCGCCCGACTGCTGCACCGCGCGGCGCAGCAGTCGGACCTGATCCTGGTCGAAGGCGTGATGGGGCTGCACGACGGCACCCCGTCCAGCGCCGATCTGGCGCTGCGCTTCGGCCTGCCGGTGCTGGCGGTGATCGACGCCGCGGCGATGGCGCAGACCTTCGGTGCGGTCGCGCAGGGTCTCGCCACGTTCAGGCCCGGCTTGCAGATGGCTGGCGTGCTGGCCAACCGCGTCGGCGGCAGCGGCCATGCGCAGATGCTGCAGGCCAGTCTGCCACCCGGGCTGGCGTGGTTTGGGGCGTTGCCTGGCGATGCGGCGCTGGCGCTGCCATCGCGCCACCTGGGTCTGGTGCCGGCCGACGAAGTGGCCGACATCGACGCCCGCATCGCCGCGGCGGCTCGGGCGCTGCTGGCAGCGGTAGGGTCGCTGCCACTGCCACCGCCGGTGCGCTTCGATGCGCCCGATCCCGGTTCGGACCCCGACCCCCTCCCGCGTCTGCTGGCCGGCGTGCGTGTCGCGGTTGCCCGCGACGCCGCCTTCTCGTTCATCTACCCGGCCAACCTCGACACGCTGCAGGCGCTGGGCGCCGAGCTGGATTTTTTCTCGCCGCTGGCCGACGAAGCCGTGCCCGCGGAATCGCAAGCGTTGTTGCTGCCCGGCGGCTATCCCGAACTGCATCTGAACCGACTGGCCCGCGCCGCGCGCTGCCGCGCTTCGGTCCATGCCCACCACGCGGCCGGTCGCCCGCTGCTGGCCGAATGTGGTGGTCTGCTGGCGCTGCTGCAATCGCTGACCGATGCCGAGGGCCGCAGCGCACCGATGTTCGGCCTCTTGCCAGGTCACGGCGTGGTGGGGTCGCGGCTGGCCAACATCGGTCTGCAGAGCCTGCAAATGCCCGAAGGCGAGTTGCGTGGCCACACCTTTCACCACGCCCGCATCGACACCCCCTTGCAGCCAGCGGCTGTGACCCTGGCCCGGCCACAGCACGGGGCGCCCGAGGCGGTCTACCGCGAAGGGCGCCTGTTCGCATCGTTCCTGCACCCGTACTTCGCATCGCAGCCGGCTGCGGTGGCCGCGTTGTTGCAGCCATAAGGGTGCAGCCATCAGGGCGCGGTCAATGCGGCGGTTTCGGCGCGTTTTCCGTCAGCTCGCGCAACAGACCGACTTGCCGCGAAAGCTCACCGGCGGCCTGCAACAACCGCCCGGATTCGTCCTCGTCGCCTTCGGACTGGCGCAGCTGCGCCATCTGCCCCAGCAGCAACTGACGTTCTTCCAGCGCGCGCATCCCGTTCCAGATCGCGTCGTCGGAGGTGTCTGCCAACGCCGTCTGCAGACTGCGTGCGGTGTAGGCATGGCCGGTGTGACAGCGAAAGCGGGTTGGTCGCGAATCGAGCAGGTGCCACAGGCCGCCGTGGCATGCCTGGCATGCGTAGGGCGATGGCCGACCGATCGCCTGCAGATGCGCCATCGGGTTGCCGTCGCCGCGCAGCAAGGCTTCTTCGTGCTGCAAGGTCGGGTCGGATGCGGGCATGGGGGACTCCAGTGGCTGCGATGCCAGGCTCTGCAACAGCATCGGTATCAAGGCCAACGGCAGACAGTGATCGACGTCGACATGGCGCAGCGCGCTGGCCGGCATGCTGGGCTCGGCGGCGTCGGCCGGGTCCTGCACCACCGAGATGCCGCAACGGCGCTTGATCGCCTGCAGCCCGGCGGTGCCGTCGTCGAGCTGGCCGGTCAGCGCCACGCCGATGGCACCCGGGCCATGTGTGGATGCCGCGGTGAAGAACAAAGGGTCGATGGCCGGGCGCGAGTGGTTCTCTTTTGCGCCGCGCGTCAGCTCGATCCGGTTTTCGGTCACCAGCATGTGGTGGTCGGGGGGTGCGACCCGGATGCACCCGGCCCGCAAGGTCTCGCCATGGCGCGCATGGGCGACCTCCAGCGCGCAGTTCTGCGCCAGCAGACTGGGCAGGATGCTGTTGTGCGCACCGATGTGCAGCACCACCAGGATCGGTGACGGGAAGTCCCGAGGCAACTGGGTGGTCAGGTGCATCAACGCCGGTACCCCGCCGGCCGACGCGCCGATGACGACGATTCTTGACATCTGCGACCTCTCTGTCTTGGGGTGACAGTGCCGGAGCAATCTGCATTCCCGCGGCCCCGCCCCTATGCTTCGCCCGCCCGCCGTCGACCCCGGCACCCGTTCACCGCACCCCGCCTGCTCGATGCAATCGAATCAGACCCTGATCCTGGCCATCCTGGTGGTCATCGCCGCCGACCTGCTGGCGCGCGGGCTGCTCGACCATGTGGCCCAGGGCAGCGGGGTCGTGGCGCTGGTGCTGGTGGTGGTGGTGGCGACGATGTTCCTGTCGGACCTCGTCAACAACGCCGCCACCGCCGCGGGCTTGTGCCCGATCGCGATCGGTGCGGCCACCGCTCTGGGCGTCAGTGCCGATGTCTTTCCGATGGCGGTGGCGATCGGCGCGTCGTGCGCCTTCCTGATGCCCATCGGCCACCAGAACAACACCCTGATCCTGGGTCCGGGCGGTTTTCGTTTCGGTGACTACCGGCGCCTGGGGTTGCTGATCGGGGTGGCGGTGCTGTTGATCAGCGTGCCGCTGCTGCTGCACATATGGCCGCTGAAGTCATGAACAGCCCCGGCAACCTCGACCCCGGGGACTCCGCCGATCCGGCGCGCGGCGCCGTCACCGACAGCGAACACATCATCCAGGCGCTGGACGAGGGCCGCAACAAGCGCGTTCGCAAGCTGATGGCGCGGCTGCACCCGGCCAAGGTCGCGGCCTTGGTCGAACGGCTGGACGAAGCGCGCGGCCATGCGTTGTGGCAGCAGGTCGACGGCGCCCTCGAAGCGCGCATCCTGCCGCACCTGGCGGCGGCCGTGCGCAATCGGCTGGCGCGGCAGGCTGCCGACGACGCGGCCGGCGATGCGGACGGTGACAAGGACGGCAACACGGACGGCAACACGGACAGCAGCAACAACGCACCGCTGCCCGACGAGCCGGTGTTGCGCGGCAAGCGGGCGCGAGGCAGGGGTCTGAAGGGCAGCAGCAACCTGCAGGCGGTGCGCGATGCGCTCAATGCCGGCACGTTGAAGCGCGTCGGCAAGCTGCTGACGCAGACCCACCCGGCCAAGGTCGCAGGCCTGCTCGAAGCGCTGCCGCCCGACGAACGCCGCGCCGCGTGGAGCATGGTCGAGACCGAACGTGCGGGCAAGGTGCTGACCTTCCTGCACGAGGAGATCCGCGCCGCGCTGGCGCAAGACCTGGACCCCGACGACCTGGCCGCATCGGTGCAGACGCTGGAACTCGACGACCTCGTCGACCTGATCCAGACCCTGCCGGCCGAGCTGGGTTCGCAACTGGTTCTGGCCGCCGGTGCCGGCCGCAGGAAACAGCTCGAAGCCCTGCTGTCGTACCCCGAAGATTCGGCCGGCGGCTTGATGAACGCAGACGCCATCGAGGTGCGGGCCGGCGTGCGCGTCGGCACCGTGATGCGCTACCTGCGGCTGCTGGAGCAGCTGCCGTCGCAAACCGACATGCTGTGGGTGGTCGACCGCCAAGGTTTGTACCGCGGCGGCCTCCGTCTGAGCACCCTCGTGACCGCTGACCCGACGGCGCGGGTGTCGGACCTGATGCACCGCGACATCGGCGGCATCCCGGTGCAGACCCCGGGCATCGACGTGGCGCACCTGTTCGAAGAGCAGGACCTGCTGTCGGCGCCGGTGGTGGACGACAACGGCCGCCTGATCGGCCGCATCACCATCGACGACGTGGTCGACCTGATCCGCGAAGATTCAGAGCGCACCGTGATGCAGATGGCCGGCTTGAACCAGGGCGCCGACATGTTCGGCCCGGTGCTGCCGGCTTCGCGTCGCCGCGCGGTCTGGCTCGGCATCAATCTCGTCACCGCCTTTCTGGCCGCGTGGGTGATCGGACTCTTCCAGGCCACGCTGCAGCAGGTGGTGGCGCTGGCGGTGCTGATGCCGATCGTCGCCAGCATGGGCGGCATCGCCGGCAGCCAGACGCTGACGCTGGTGATCCGCGGTCTGGCGCTGAAGCAATTGCAGCAAGGCAACCTGCGGCTGCTGTTCACGCGTGAGATGGGCATCTCGGCGCTCAACGGCGTGCTGTGGGCGGTGGTGATCGCGCTGCTGGTGGTGGCATGGTTCGGCAGCTGGATGCTCGGTGGCATTCTGGGCGCGGCAATCCTGATCAACCTGCTGTGCGCGGCGCTGGCCGGCGTTGCGATTCCGCTGCTGCTGCAACGGTTGGGGATCGACCCCGCGCTCGCCGGTAGCGTGATCCTGACCACGGTCACCGATGTGATCGGATTCTTTGCGTTTTTGGGGTTGGCGACCGTCTGGCTGACCTGATCGGCAAGAATTCGCCGACGCAGTCACGCAGTCACGCAGTCACGCAGTTATGCAGTCACACACAACCGCAGACATGGACTTTTCGACATGACACTTCTTGATTTGCTGCACACCGGTGCCGACGACGCCGTCGCCCTTTCCGCGCCGGGCCGCGCGCCGTTGACTTACCGCGCGCTGCGGGCGCTGGTTGCCGACACCACCGCGGCACTCAACGCGGCAGGCATCGGCCGCAACGACCGTGTCGCCATCGTGCTGCCCAACGGCCCGGAAATGGCCGCCTGCTTCGTGGCCTGCGCCAGTGCGGTCACGGCAGCGCCGCTGAACCCGGCCTATGGCGCCGAAGAGTTCGGGTTCTACCTCACCGATCTGCAGGCCCGCGCGCTGATCGTCGAGCAGGGCAGCACCTCGGCGGTGGTCGCCGCAGCGCGCAAGCTCGGGGTGCGGGTGATCGAGTTGCGCGTGGCTGAAGGCGCGGCAGCCGGTGGTTTCGAATTGCAGATCGAAGCCGATGCAGCCGGCACTGCGGCGGCCACCCGCCCCGGCCCTTCGCAGGCCGACGACGTGGCCATGGTGCTGCACACCTCGGGCACCACCTCGCGCCCCAAGCGGGTGCCGCTGTCGGTGGCCAACCTGTGTGCATCGGCCCGCCACATCGCTGCCACGCTGCAACTGACGCCTTCCGACACGGGGCTGAACATCATGCCGCTGTTCCACATCCACGGGCTGATGGCCGG
Source organism: Rubrivivax sp. (assembly GCA_039915715.1). Classification (GTDB taxonomy): domain Bacteria; phylum Pseudomonadota; class Gammaproteobacteria; order Burkholderiales; family Burkholderiaceae_C; genus Rubrivivax. Next base: position 7,720 of record JBDSMV010000228.1, read on the forward strand.
CTTGCTGGCGCCGTTGTCGGCCGGGTCGCAGGTGTTTTGCACACCCGGCTTCAATGCGCTGCGTTTCTTCAAATGGTTCGAAGAGGCGCACCCCAGTTGGTACACGGCGGTGCCGACCATGCATCTGGCCATCGCCAGCCGCGGCAAGCACAACGCCGACCAACTCGACCGCATGCTGGACCAGCGCCCATTGCGCTTCGTGCGCTCGTCTTCTTCGGCGATGCCACCGCAATTGATCCAGCAGATCGAAGCGATGTTCGACGCGCCGCTGATCGAGTCCTACGGCATGACCGAAGCCGCGCACCAGATGGCGTCGAACCCGCTGCCGCCGCAACCGCGCAAGCCGGGCTCGGTGGGGCAGGCGGCCGGCCCGCAGGTGCGGGTGCGGGGCGACGACGGGCAGTTCGTGGCGGCAGGTGAAACCGGCGAGATCGTGATCCGGGGCCCGAACGTCACTGCGGGCTACGAAAGCAACGAGAGCGCCAATGCCGAAGCCTTTGCGGACGGCTGGTTTCGCACCGGCGACCAGGGCATGCTCGACGCCGACGGCTATCTCAGCATCACCGGCCGGCTCAAGGAGATCATCAACCGCGGCGGCGAAAAGATCAGCCCGCGCGAGATCGACGAGATCCTGCTGGACCACCCGGCGGTCGCCGAAGTGATCGTGTTCGGCGCGCCGCACGACCGGCTCGGCGAAGAGGTGGCGGCGATGGTGGTGCTGCACGAAGGCCACCCACAGCACGCAGGCAGCGAACGCGACCTGCAGCAGTTCGTGGCCGGCCGGGTGGCTGCCTACAAGGTGCCGAAGAAGATTCTGTTCGTCGACGAATTGCCCAAGGGTGCCACCGGCAAGCTGCAGCGCATCGGTCTGGCCGGGCGCATCGGCCTCAGCTTCGGCGCGGCGCCTGCGGGCGGTGCCTGAACCGTGAAGATCGCGATCGTCGGCGCGGGCGCCATCGGTGGTTTGCTGGGCACCAGGCTGGCGCTGGCCGGCGAGGCCATCACTTTCATCGCCCGCAACCGCAACCTGCAGGCCATCAACGGACATGGTTTCAGGCTCCTGCTGCCCGACGGCAGCGAACAGCACGCAAGCACCGTGCGTGCGGTGCAGAACCCGGCCGATGCCGGTCCGCAGGATGTGGTGCTGCTGACCACCAAGGCCCATCAGGTGCGCGACCTGCTGCCAGGACTGCGGGCGCTGTTCGGCCCCGAGACGGTGGTCGTGACGATGATCAACGGCGTGCCATGGTGGTACTTCCAGAAGCTGGCCGGACCGTACGAAGGGCGCACGTTGCACAGCGTCGACCCCGACGGCGCACTGGCCGCCGGCATCGAGGTTGAACGCCTGATCGGCAGCATCGTCTACCCGGCCGCCGAGCTGGTGCAGCCGGGTGTGGTGCAACTGGTGGAAGGCAACCGCTTCTCGATCGGCGAACTCGACGGCCAGCGCAGCCCGCGCATCGACGCGCTGTCAAAGGCGCTGATGGCCGCCGGCTTCAAGGCCCCGGTGTCGCGCGACATTCGCAGTGAACTGTGGGTCAAGCTGTGGGGCAACCTGAGCTTCAACCCGATCAGCGCGCTGACGCATGCGACGTTGCAAGACATCTGCCGCTTTCCGGCCAGCCGAGAACTGGCGGCACGGATGATGGCCGAGGCCCGCACCGTGGCCGAGAAGCTCGGGGTCGAGTTCAAGGTGTCGCTGGAGCAGCGCATCGCCGGCGCCGAAGCCGTGGGTGCGCACAAGACGTCGATGCTGCAGGACGTGGAACACGGCCGCGGGCTGGAGCTGCAGGCGCTGGTGGGCAGCGTGGTGGAACTGGCGCGCATCACCGACACCCCCACACCGACCATCGATGCGATCCACGCGGCCACCGCGCTGTTGGCGCACACGCTGAGCGAGCGCGGTGGGCGCCTGCAGATGATGACCGAGGGATGAGGGTCGCGCGCAAGCGAAGCGTCGCGCCGAACACCAAGTCGAGACGCGGAACTGGCTTTGCCAGGCCGCAGGCGAACGCCCCCTCGGGGGGCAGCGACCGGCAGGGAGCGTGGGGGCCCAACTAGAGAGCCCGCTCTACGGAAAACGGCCGTTATGGGGTGCAACCCCTAGGGCATGCCGGCATCCTTCGGGCTGTCCTGATCGCGTTGGCACTCTGTCGATCGATCAGCACCGATCAAGACCGATCGGCAGTGTCTGTTCCATCTACCGGAGACCACCATGTCCAACAAGAACCTGTCCACCGTTGCCACCGACGTCATCCACGCCTACGGCATCACCGCCACCAACGTCATCAACAGCACCCGCTTTGGCGGCGAGCGCATGCTGGGTTATGTCGACCAGCGCGCCACCAAGATCGTCAAGCGCGGCGCCTCGCCTTTCAACAAGGGCATCCGTTCGGACATCTCCGAAGGCCGAGAGCGGGTCAGCAATGTCGGTGTGAAAGCCCTGCACCTGTCGACCAGCGGCGCGCAGATCATGGTCGGCGTGGCGGTCGATTTGGTCACCAAGGGTGTCCACCTCGTGGCAACCAACGCCGAGCGTCTGGACCGTGCAGCCAACCTCAACGCGCTGAGCCTGCTGAACCGCGTGGCGATGCCCGCCGCGATCGTCGTGAGCCAGGTTGCCGACCGCATCGAAGCCGGCAGCAGCAAGCTCGTCAAGCGTGTCTCAGGCACCGATATGCCGGCCAAGGCCGTCGCCACGCGCAAGCTCGACACCACCACCCGCAAGGCCGCCGCCACCCGCAAGCGCGTGACCCAGCAAGCCGAGCAGAAGCTGGTGAAGACCCCCGTCAAGCGCGTCAGCAAGGTGGTTGCCAAGACTGCCACGCAAACGTCGAACGTGGCGCGTCGCGTGGCCCGCAAGGCCAAGGCAACTGCAGCTTCGGTCTGACCTGAATCGGGTCCTGGGCCCTGGGCCCTGGGCCTTCGTGGGCCTTCGTGGGCCCGGTCAACGCTCTCCGGTCTGCAGGCGCCACAGCGACGCATAGTTGCCATCGCGAGCGATCAGCTCGTCGTGGCTGCCCGACTCGACGATGCGCCCGGCTTCCATCACATGGATGCAGTCGGCATGGCGGATGGTCGACAGGCGGTGGGCAATGATCAGGCTGCTGCGCCCCACCACCACGCGGTCCAGTGAACGCTGGATCGCGGCTTCGGTTTCGTTGTCGACCGCCGAAGTCGCTTCGACCAGGATCAGGATCGGCGGGTCTTTCAGAATCGCGCGCGCCAGCGCCAGCCGCTGGCGCTGGCCGCCAGAGAGCTTCAGCCCGCGTTCACCGACCGGTGTGTCGTAGCCCTGCGGCAGCGCGCTGATGAAGTCGTGCGCTTCGGCTGCCCGCGCAGCCGCCACGGTGCGCTCGCGCAGCGAGGTGTCGGCACCCGGCGCGATGCCGTAGGCGATGTTCTCGGCCACCGTGCCATCGGTCAGAAAGCTGTCTTGCGAGACATAGCCGATGGCGCGCCGCAGGTCCTGCAAGGCGATCTGCGTGATCGGCTGGCCGTCGAGCCGGATGCTGCCCGGCGTGGTGTCGTACAGCCGCAGCAACAGTTTGGCGAGCGTGCTCTTGCCGCTGCCGGTGCTGCCGACGAAAGCCACCGTGCGGCCGGGTTCGATCGTGACGCTGACACCGTCGACTGCGAGCCGTGTCGGGTCGTCGCTGTCATAGCCGAAGCGCACCTGGTCGAACACCACCTGGCCGCCCACCTGAGCCAGTGGCAGCGGCGCGCCGTCGTAGGGAATCGACACCGGCGTGATCAACAGGTTCATCACCCGCTCGATCGACGCCATCGCGCGGTTGTACATGTCGCTCAACTCGGCCAGCCGCGTCAACGGCCACAGCAGACGCTGGGTCAGATAGACCAGTGCGGAGTACACCCCCACCCCCAGCTCGCCGTCCAGCACCAGCAAGCCGCCATACCCCATCGTGACCACGAAGCCGCACAGGATCGCCACCCGGATCACCGGTGTGATGGCGGCCGACCAGCGGATGGCGTCGGCATTGCGCGCGCGGTAGGCGTCGGAGGCTTCGCGGATGTGGGCGGCTTCGAAGTCTTCGGCCGCGAAGGCCTTGACGGTGGCGATGCCCTGCAGGTTGTTCGACAGCCGCGACGACATCGCCCCGGCCGATTCACGCATCGCCGCATAGCGCGGCGCCAGCCGTGACTGGAACCAGAACGCGCCGTAGAGGATGAAGGGCACCGGCACCAGCGCCAGCACCGCCAGCTTCCAGGTCAGCGCAAAGAACACCGCGCCCACCATCAGCGTGCCCATGAAGGTCTGGATCAGGCTCGACGCGCCGGTGTTCAGGAAGCGCTCCATCTGGTTCACGTCTTCGTTCAGCACCGCCATCAGGTTGCCGCTGCGGTTGCGTTCGAACCACGACAGCGGCAGCGTTTGCACATGGGCATAGGCGTCGATGCGGGTGACGTGTTGCAGGTCCTGCGCCAGGTTGCGCCACTTCAGTTCGGACAGGTATTCGGTCCACGACTCCATCAACCAGATCAGCCCGGTCAACGCGGTCAACAGCAGCAGTTGCAGCTTCGGGTCGGCGATGCCGGCCCGCGCCAGGAACGAGGCCTTCTGGTTCACCACCACGTCCACCGCCACGCCGATCAGCAACTCGGGCAGCACGTCGAAGAACTTGTTGGCGATGCAATAAGCCGTGGCCAGCCAGACATCGCGGCGGTAGGCGCGGGAGTAGCCGAAGAGGCGACGCAGGGGATGCATGGCGGGCGGCAGCGGGAGGTCGAGGCGGCGCAGTGTAGGTGCCGACCGATTGGCGTATCAAAGGGGCCTGCTGATGGGGCCCATGGAGGAGGCCTACCCAGAAGCCGCCGTGACGCACACTCGCGCATCTTCGGTTCGAGCTGCAGTCGCGGCAACGCATGGACACTCACACCCACACCATCGGCATCGGCATCCTGGGCACCGGCATCATGGGCCAGCGGATGCTGGCTGCGATGCAGCAGCACCTGCGCTTTCGGGTGCTGGCACTGTGGGACTCCGATCCGGCTGCGCTACATGCGGCAGCATCGCGCGCCGAAGGCGGCCGCATGGCGTCCAGTGCAGAAGATCTGATCGCCGACCCGGCGCTGCAAGTGGTCTATGTCGCGTCGCCGCCCTCGAACCACGCCACTGCGGTGCGCGCGGTGCTGGCTGCCGGCAAGGCTTGCCTGTGCGAGAAGCCACTGACCCACGATGCCGCCGAAGCCCGGGCGCTGTGCGAACAGGTGCGCGACTCGGGTCTGCCGTTCGCAGTCAACTTTCCGTTTGCCCGCAGCCTGGCCGCGGGCCGCATGGTCGAGCAGGTGCGTGGCGGCCATCTGGGAGATATCCAGAGCGCCTCGATCACGCTGCGCTTCGCCGCCTGGCCTCGGCCGTGGCAAGCCGGCGCCAGCGCCTGGTTGGCCGGTGCCACCGAAGGCGGTTTCACGCGCGAGGTGCTGTCGCACTTCGTGTTCCTGTCGCAGCGTTTGTTCGGCCCCGCCACGGTGGCCGAGGTGCAGCTGGACCGGCCGGCGGGCGGTACCGAAGTCGCGCTGCGGGCACGGTTGGTGCACGAAGGCGTCACGGTGCAGGTCGACGCGGCCGTGGCGGGCGCGGTGGCCGATCAGAATCGCTTCGAAGTCATCGGCACCAAAGGCCGAGTGGCCCTGGTCGACTGGGCGCAGCTCGAAGTCGACGGTCAGTTGTCCGAGCGCGTCGACAGCAGCGCCCGCACACTCGACGGACTGGCCGCCTGCCTGGATGGCCACGGCGACCACGGGCTGGCGACCGTCGGCGAAGCCGCTTCGGTGGTGCGCGTGATCGAAGCGCTGTTGTCGAGCTGATTGCCGGAGACCGACCTGAAGACCTCGATCCTGATCGGCGTGGCCGCCCTGGCGCTGGCCGTTGTGTTGGCAGCCTGTTCACCGGTCGCCGCGCTCAATGCACTGGCGCCGTCCGGCACCCACACCCTGACGGCCGATGTGGCCTACGGCAGCGGACCTCGCCAGCAGCTGGATGTGTACCGCCCGAACACGCCCGCACCGCCGGGTGGCTTTCCGGTGGCGGTGTTCTTCTACGGCGGCTCGTGGAACACCGGCGAGCGTGTCGACTACGCCTTTGTCGGCGAAGCCCTGGCGTCGCGCGGCGTCGTGGCGCTGGTGGCCGACTACCGCCTGTATCCGCAAGTGCGCTACCCCGACTTCTTGCGCGACTGCGCGGCGGCGTTGGCGTATGGGCTCGAACACGCCAGCGACTGGGGCGGCAACCCGCGGCGCGTGTTCGTCATGGGCCACAGCGCCGGTGCCTACAACGCCGCGATGCTGGCGCTGGATGCGCGCTGGCTGGCCGCCACGCGCCACGCACCTCAGGAGCTGGCCGGCTTCGTCGGCTTGGCCGGTCCCTACGACTTCTTGCCGATGACCAACCCCGATGCCCAGCCGGTGTTCTTTCACCCCGACTATCCGCCGGGCACCCAGCCGATCGACTATGCGGGGGCCGACTCGCCGCGCAGCTTCGTGGCCGCGGCCCGCACCGACCAACTCGTCAACCCCGAGCGCAACACCGTCGGCCTGGCCACCCGGCTGCAGGCCGCGGGCGTACCGGTGTCGCTGAAGCGGTACGACAATCTGAGCCATCTGCTGCTGATCGGGGTCTTCGCGCGGCCACTGCGCTGGCTGGCGCCGGTGCTGAACGATGTGTCCGACTTCGTGCACGGTGCGCCCGAAGCCGGCCGTCGCGTTGCGCCTGCGGCTGCCGCCAAAGCGCCCGCTTGAGCCCCTTCGCCCCACAGCTTCCCTCACCCATCTTTCACCCCATCCGCATCCACCATGCTCATCCTGCACAGCTTTTGGTTGTCTCTGGCCACCTACCGTGTGCGCATCGCGCTGACGGTGAAGGGCGTGGTGTTCGAAGAACGCACCCACGACCTCACGAAGGGCGAGCAGCACGCGGCGAAATTTCGCGCGGTCAACCCGGCCGGTGCAGTGCCAGCGCTGGAAGGCGCCACCCCCGAGCCGCTGACGCAGAGCCTGGCGATCCTGGAATGGTTGGAAGAGGTGCATCCGGTGCCACCGTTGCTGCCCGCCGATGCGGCCGGTCGGGCGCGCGTGAGGTCGCTGTTTTTGTTGACCGCGGCCGACACCCATCCGCTGGTGGTGCCGCGGGTGCGCCAGCAGCTGATGAAACGCTATGGCGCCGACGAAGCCGCTGGAGCCGACTGGGCCGGGCACTGGTTTCGTGAAGGTCTGGCAGCCTACGAGGCGCGGCTGCCGGACAACGCCACCCGCTGCCACGGCGAGCAGCTCACGATTGCCGACCTGGCGCTGGCCAGCCACCTGATCGGCGCGGCGCGTTTCAAGGTGGCGCTGGACGACTTTCCGCGGGTGCAGGCGATCGGGAAGTCGTTGATGGCGCTGCCCGAAGTGGCCGCAGCCCATCCCGATCTGCAGGCCGGCGCACCGGGCCGCTAACGCGTCAGTTGGGCGGTGTCCGGGCCAGTCTCAGTTCGGCACCGGCCCAAGGCCCGCCAGAACCTGTTGCTTCAGCTGCCGAGCAGCTTGCGCATGCGCCGCTGCGCCACATGCCGCACGAAAGCGCGCTGGAAGGCGTTGCTGGTTGTGTACAGGGTGTTGCCTTCCTTGGCGCAAACCCGCTGGCGGTCCTGCAGTTCCTGCGCAGACAGGTGCTTCTGGTCTTCGAGCGCCTGGTCGGCCAGCGCCCGCGCCTGCTTCTCGCCGACGTTGCCGCTGAGATAGACATCGCCGACAAATGCAGTGCCGGAGATCAACCGCTCCAGCAACAGCGGGCGCATCGTCTCGTCCCCGGCCTTGACCTGGTGTGCAAGGTCCTGGGTGTTGACTTCCAGCGCCGCCACGCACTGCGCGGCGCGCAGATCGCTCGGGCTCGGCCCCGCTGCAGTGCCGGGCAGTGGCAAGGCCAGCAGCGCGGCCATTGCAGAAACCAGCGGCAGATCTCGATGGGGGGTTGAGGTTGCAGTCATCGCATGGGGTGTGGCATCAGCACCCGGGCGGGCACCTGCTGCAAGCGTAGCGCGATCACGGCCGGCCCTGCAGCCGGGTGGTTAGCATGGCGGATTCTCAGCAGCACCACAGGAGAGTTCCCCATGCATCGATCCAACCTGGGACGCACCGCCGTTCTCGCCGCAGCCGTTGCGTTGCTCGCCGGCTGCGCCGGCATGTCGGGACAGCAGTCCGGCACCACCTTCTTCGTCACCAGCGTCGGCTCCGGCAAGGGTGGTGACCTGGGCGGTCTTGCCGGTGCCGACGCCCATTGCCAGAAGCTGGCGACCGCGGCCGGCGCCGGCAACCACACCTGGCGCGCCTACCTGAGCACCCAGCCCAGCAACAGCACCACCGGCGTCAATGCCCGCGACCGCATCGGCAAGGGCCCGTGGCAGAACGCCAAGGGCGTGGTGGTGGCCACCGATGTGGCGCAACTGCATGGCAGCAACAACATCACCAAGGCCACCTCGTTGACCGAAAAAGGCGAAGTCGTCAACGGCCCTGGCGACACCCCGAACCATCACGACCTACTGACCGGCTCGCAGCCCAACGGCACGTTCATTGCCGGCGACGTCAACAGCACCTGCGCCAATTGGCAGCAGAGCACCGATGGCGCAGCGATGCTCGGCCACAGCGATCGCACCGGCCTGGACGAGAGCGCGCCGGCGAGGTCGTGGAACTCTTCGCATCAGTCACGCGGTTGCAGCGGGGAGCAGCTGAAGTCGACCGGGGGCATTGGGCTGTTCTATTGCTTCGCCGGTAACTGAGCCCCCACGATCCCTGACGGTCGCTGCGCCCGAGGTGGCGCTCGCCTGCGGCCCGGGAAAGCCTGTTCCGCGGCTCTACCTGGGGTGGCGGCGTTCCTCGATGGCGCAGGGTCCCTTGCTCTGCTGTGATCAGTCTGAGCTTTGCAGGGCATGGCCGCGATCGATCCAGGCTTCGATGCCGCCACCCAGCGGGCGCACATGCTTGAAGCCGGCGCGCATCAGCTTTTGCGCAACGATGGCGGCGCTGGCTTCGTTGGGGCAGGCGCAATAGACGATCACGTCGTTGCGAAGGCGTTCGTCTCCGGCGCCGATGCCCAGCGCGCGCAGGCTGGCGTCGAAGGCCTGGTTGTCGATCCAGACTGCGCCCGGGATGCGCCCCTCGCTGCGGCTGGTGCTCGACCGCACGTCGACCACCAACGGCCGTTCACCCCGCTGCAACATCGCCGCCAGTTCGTCGACATCGATGCGGGCCATGCGCAGGGTGCGGATCAGGCGGTGGCGCTGCAGCGCCTTGACGGCGATGGTCAGCAGCAACGTGCTGCCGAGCCCGATCAGACCCCAGCGGCCGGCGGCCTCGAAGACCTCGATCAGCTCCGTCACCGCATCGCGGAACAGGTGGCCCAGCAGCACCGCCACGCCGGCCCACAACAGCGCGCCCAGGGCGTCGAAGATGACGAACGTGGCCAGCGGCGTGCGCGCAAGCCCGGCCATGCTGGTGGCGACCGCGCCGAAGCCGGGGATGAACTTGGCCACCACCAACGATGGCGCGCCCCAGCGTTCGTAGAGCGTCTCGGTCTGGCGCACGCAGGTGTCGGGCGACAGGGAAAGCCGGCACATCAGCCACAGCACCTTGCGGCCATAGCGGCCGCCGGCTGCATACCAGAGCGAGTCGGCCAGCAGACAGGCCAACACCGCCACGGCCACCACCGTCAATTGCGCTACCCCGTTGCCGGGTCGAGCCGCCGCTGCCGCACCGACCACGATCAGCGTCGGGTACGCCGGCAGCGGCAGCCCGAGCTGCAGCGCCAGCACGTTGGCAAACACCAGCCACAAGCCGTAGTCCGCAATCAGCAACAGCAGGAAGTCCATCGAATCCGTTCCGTTACCGATGTGCTCGATCGTTGGTCAACACCCGCAGCAGGGAGTGACCTGAATCGGGTCTAGCCCCCTTCGCGGAATCCCGGGTACAGGCACATGCCACCGTCGACGAACAGCGTGGTGCCGGTGACGTAGTCGGACTCGTCGGACGCGAGCCACACAGCGGCCTTGCCGATGTCGTCGGGTGCCCCGATGCGGCCATACGGGATCAGCTTCAACAGCTTCTCCATCGCCTCCGGGGTCGACCATGCGCTCTCGTTGATGGGGGTCTTGATGGCGCCCGGCGCAATCGAGTTGACGCGGATGCCCTGGCTTGCCACCTCCTGCGCGATGCTCTGCATCATCATCAGGATGCCGCCCTTGGACGACGCATAGTTGACATGCCCGGCCCACGGGATCTGCTGGTGCACCGAGCTCATGCAGATGATCTTGCCGCGGGCCTTGGAATGCGGCGCCAGCCCTTGCGCCAAAAAGCGCCGCACGGCTTCGCGCGCACACAGGAACTGCCCCGTCAGGTTGACGGCCAGCACCGCCTGCCACTGGTCGAGCGTCATCTCGGTCAGGCTCGCATCTTTCTGCATGCCGGCGTTGGCCACCACGATGTCGATGCGTCCGAACTCGTCGATCGTTTGGTCGAACAGGTGCAGCACGTCGTCTTCCTTCGACACATCAGCTTCCACAGCGATTGCCTGGCCGCCGGCCTGGACGATGGCGTCGACCACTTTTCCGGCCTCCTTGGAGCTCTTGTGGTGGTTGACGGCAACGTTGGCACCGGCTGCGGCCAGCGCTTCGGCAACGCCCGTACCGATGCCCGATGAGGCGCCGGTGACGATGGCGGTCTGGCCCTGCAGCGGGCGGTGGGTGGAGTCAGTCAAGGCAAGCCTCTTGAATTGGGGGTGTCGAAATCAGAACGACGGGATCGGGTCGGGAACCTTGGAACGCGCGGGATCGCTCAGGGCAGGTGCGAAAACCACCGCACCACGCGCTTGGCCAGTGGGCTGAAGAGCTTGGGCTTGTACAACTCACCCGCCGCCGCCTTGCCGGCTTCGCCAAAGGTGGGATAGGGCGCAATCATCGTTGCGACAGCCTTCAGCTTGAGCCCGGCGCCGATCGCCAGACCCCAGGCATGCGCCATTTCGCCGGCATGCGACGCCAGGATCGAAACCCCCAGCACCGTGCCGTTCTTGCGCGCCAGCACCTTGACGCTGCCGAGCGTGGCGCGTTCGGTTTGCGCCCGGTCGTTGTCTGACAGAGCGGCGCGCAGCACCTGCACGTCATCGCCGTGGCGCTTCTTCGCTTCGGCTTCGTCGATGCCGACATGCGCCAGTTCGGGGTCGCAATAGGTTACCCAGGGCAGCGCCGAATAATCCGTCTTGGCATACGGCAGCAGCAGTGCGTTCTGGACCGCAATGCCGGCCTGAAAGCTGGCCGTGTGCGTGAAGTGCGGTGCGCCCGAGATGACGTCGCCGATGGCGTAGATGCCATGCACATTGGTGCGCAGCTTGGCGTCGACGACGATGCCGTGCCTGTCGGTCTTGACACCGGCACGCTCCAGATCCAGCGTGTCGAGCCGCGGCTTGCGGCCCGTTGCCACCAGCAGATGCGAGCCGGTGATCTCGGAAGTCTGCTCGCCTTCTTCCACCGTCAGCACAATCTGCTCGCCGTCCTGGCGCACCGCCTTGACGCTGGTCTTCTGACGCAGCACCACGCCTTCAGTGGCCAGATGCTTCAGCAACTGCCGCGCATGTTCAGGGTCGTCCTTCGACAGGCAGCTGCCGCGTTCGACCACCGTGACCTTGGCACCCAGGCGGCGGTGCGCCTGCGCCATCTCGATGCCGATCGGCCCGCCGCCGATCACCAGCAGGTGTTCGGGCAGCGTGCGGTTGTCGAACAGAGTTTCGTTGGTGAAGTAGGGCACGCTGTCCAGGCCTTCGATCGGCGGGATGGCGGGGGCCGACCCGGTGGCCACGATCACGCGCCGGGCGCGGATGCGCAGGTCACCGTTGTCGGTCTGCACCACCAGCACGCGGGGTTCGACAAAGCGGGCTTCACCGCGCAGCACGCGTGCGCCCAGGCCTTCGAAGCGTTCAACCGAGTCGTGCGGGGCAATCGCCGCGATCACACCCTGCACATGCGCATGCACCGCTTCGAAGTCCACCACGGGTTCGACCGCGGTGATGCCGAAACGCCCCCCGCTGCGCATCGCATGCGCCACCTTGGCGGCGGCCAGCAGCGCTTTCGAAGGCACGCAGCCGACATTCAGACATTCGCCGCCCATCTTCGAGCGTTCGATCAACACCACGTCGACACCGAGTTGGGCGGCGAAGGCGGTGGCCGACAAGCCAGCCGAGCCGGCGCCGATCACCACCAGGTCGGCTTCGGATTCCTGCATCGCTCAGGCCCCGGCTTTGTGACCGTCGGACGATTGATCGGAACGCTTGTCGCCGGTCTTGTCCTTGCCGCCCTCGCCATCGACCCCGTGTTCCTTCAGCTTGGCCTTGGCCTTCTTGGTCACGAACACCGCTACCACCACCGTGGCCAGCAGGCCGATGCCGAAGAAGGTCCATTTCAGCGCGCCGCCGCCATCGCCCGATGCGGCCTTGCCGGCGGCACCCAGGTACACATACAGCAGCGTGCCGGGCATGATGCCCACGAACGTTGCCGGCACGTACTGCCACAACTTGATGTCGGTGATGCCGTAGAAATAGTTCTGCAGGTTGAACGGCAGCACCGGGCTCAGCCGCAACAGCGCCACCACCTTCCAGCCGCCTTCGCTGACGGCCGACTTGATGGCCTTGAACTTCGGTCGCTTCGACACCAGCGACTCGACTTTTTCCTGCGCCAGGTAGCGCGCCACCAGGAATGCGAGCGTGGCACCCACGGTGGCCGACACCACCACCAGAGGAAACCCGATCGGCAGGCCGAAGGCGAGCCCGGCGACGATCGTCAGCACCGACACCGGCAGCAACAGCACCGTGCTGACGATGTAGATGCAGGCAAAGATGACCCAGCCCCAGGGACCCAGGCCTTCGATCCAGCTCTGAAACGCATCGGCCCAGTCCTGGATCGGCAACAGGAACCAACCGGCGATCAATGCGGCGAGCACAGCAGCGCCCAATGCCCATTGCCAAGGAGCGACTGCAGGTTCGTCTGATTCGCTCATCGCTGGGTCGTCTCGCAGGTCTGGCGGTGGGGTGCGGCGCAGCTTACGCCGCGTTGTGTGGGCGTGCGTCGGGTGACACCCGGTCTTCTGACACTGCGGCCGCCGCGCATTAAGCTGCGGCCATGCCCTGGACCCACACGCTGGCCGGCACGCGCTGGCATTTCGATGACCTGAAGACGCTGCTGGCACGCGCCAGCCCGATGCGCTCGGGTGACGAATTGGCCGGGATCGCAGCCGCCACCGCCGCCGAACGCATGGCGGCACGGCTGGCACTGGCCGACCTGCCGCTGTCGACCTTCTGCAACGACACGCTGGTGCCGTACGAGGCCGACGAGGTCACGC
>JBDSMV010000223.1:0-23420 GCA_039915715.1 Rubrivivax sp.
GGCCACCAGCGCGGCGCCGGGGTCCGACACTGCCGGCGTGCCGGCGTCGCTGACGCAGGCCACCGATTCACCGGCCGCCAACCGTGCCAGCACCGTTTGCGACGCGCCCTGCTCGTTGTGCGCATGCAGGGCGATCAAAGGCTTGTGCAAGCCCAGGTGGTTGAGCAGCCCGCCGGCCACGCGGGTGTCTTCGCAGGCCACGGCGTCGACCGTGGCCAGGATGTGGATGGCGCGCAGTGTCAGATCGGCCAGATTGCCGATCGGCGTCGCGACCACATACAGTGTGCCGGCGCGCCGCTGCTGGCGGCCCGCGGCTTCCGTGGCGGCGCGCAGCAGAAGGGACGGGTCGATGGTCACGAAGAGGGTGGCGGCGGAAGGCCTTGCAACAGCGGGCGGCACAGCCAACCGCAAGGCCGCCGGCGATGCCGCCGAAGCACAGGCCCTGCGCTATTTGCAGACCCGTGGGCTGCGGTTGGTGCAGCGCAATTATCGGGTCGCGAAGGGACCCCGGGCTCGCGGTGGCGAGATCGACCTGATCCTGCGTGATGCCGACGGCACGCTGGTGTTCTGCGAGGTTCGCGCCCGCGGTACGGCCAACCACGGTGGCGCAGCGGCCAGCGTCTCGGCCACCAAACGTGCCAGCCTGCTGCATGCTGCGCAGCACTACCTGATGGGCCTGCCGAGCCTGCCGCCGTGCCGCTTCGACGTGGTGGCGATCGACGGCGGACGCATCGACTGGTTGGCTGGCGCTTTCGATGCCACATGAATCCCGCAGCCCCCGGCCCGACCCGGCAGCGCCGCGTCCGGTCCCTGATCCCGCGCACGGTCCTGCACCGGGGCCCGCGCCCGATCCGGAACGTCTCGGCGACCGCCTGGCGCTGACCGCCGAAGGCCGCCGCATGAAGGACGACCCCGAAGCCTGGCGCCGCTACGGTCCCTATCTCAGCGAACGGCAGTGGGGCACGGTGCGCGAGGACTACAGCGCCGACGGCAACGCCTGGGCGTACCTGCCGCACGACCAAGCCCGCAGCCGCGCCTACCGCTGGGGCGAGGACGGCATCGGTGGCTTCAGCGACGACCGTCAGCTGCTGTGCCTGTCGGTTGCGATGTGGAACGGCCGCGACCCGATCATGAAAGAACGCCTCTTCGGTCTCACCAACGACGAAGGCAACCACGGCGAAGACGTCAAGGAGCTCTACTACCACCTGGACGCAGTGCCGAGCCATGCCTACATGGCGATGCGCTACAAGTATCCGCAGGCTGCGTTTCCGTACCAGCGTCTGCTGGACGGCAACCGCGACCGCGGGCTCGACGATGCCGAGTTCGAACTGATCGACACCGGCGTCTTCGACGACGACCGCTATTTCGACATCCTCATCGAGTACGCCAAGGCCACGCCCGATCACGTGGTGCTGCGCATCACCGCCACCAACCGTGGCCCTGATACCGCCACGCTCCACCTGTTGCCGCAGCTTTTCGCCCGCAACACCTGGTCATGGAAACCCGGCATCAAACGGCCGGCATTGCAGGTGGTGGCCGCCGACCGGGTCAAGGTCGACCACCCGTTGCTGCCGAAGCTGCAGTGGCGCAGTGAAAGCGAGCCCGGTCAGGCGAGTCCACCGCAATGGCTCCTGTGCGACAACGACACCAACCGCCGCCGCTTCGGCGAGCCCGATGCCAGCGGCTGCTTCAAGGACGGCATCGGCGACTGGCTCGTGGGGGGCGATGCACGCGCCGCGTGGGTCTGCGCCCCCGGCGGAGAAGGCACCCCAGGCAGCGGCACCGAAGGCATGGCGCAGCCGACCGGCACCAAGATCGCCGCGCTGCACCGGTTTGAACTGGCGCCGGGCGCGTCGCAGGTCGTCAGCCTGCACCTGGAACCGCGGGACCCGCGAGAGGGAAAGAGCGCGCCCGCGGCCCAGAGCGCCGCCCAGATCGTCGCCCGACGCCGCGCCGAAGCCGATGCCTGGTATGCCGTGCTGCAACGCGGCATCGTCAGCGCCGACCATCGACTGGTGCAGCGCCAGGCCCTGGCGGGACTGCTGTGGTCCAAGCAGTTCTATGCCTACGACGTGCGCGACTGGCTGGCCGGCGACCCGCTGCAGCCACCGCCGCCGCCCGAGCGCCGCAACGGTCGCAATGTCGATTGGGGGCACCTCAGCAGCGGCGACATCCTGGCCATGCCCGATACCTGGGAGTACCCGTGGTTCGCGGCCTGGGATCTGGCCTTCCACTGCGTCACCCATGCGCTGGTGGACCCGGCGTTCGCCAAGGCCCAACTGGTGCTGCTGACGCAGTCGCGTTTTATGCATCCGAGCGGCCAGCTGCCGGCCTACGAATGGGCCTTCGGCGATGCCAACCCGCCGGTGCATGGCTGGGCCGCGTTGCAGATCTACGAAATGGACCGCCAGCGCACGGGGGTCGGCGACACGCTGTTTCTGGAATCCATGTTCCACAAGTTGATGCTCAACTTCACCTGGTGGGTCAACAGGAAGGACGCCGATGGCCGCAACCTGTTCCAGGGCGGCTTCCTGGGGCTTGACAACATCGGTCCTTATGACCGCAACCAGCCACTGCCCGGCGGCGGCTGGATCGACCAGTCCGACGGCACCGCCTGGGTGGCGGCCTATGCGCTCAACCTGATGCGCATGGCGCTGGAGCTGGCGATGAGCCGGCCGGTCTACGAAGACCTGGCGACCAAGTTCGTCGAGCACTTCCTCTACATCGCCGAAGCCGTGCATGCCACCTGCGGCAGCGCCGCCACGGGTTTGTGGGACGACACCGACGGCTTCTACTACGACGTGCTGCGCCAGCCCGACGGCAGCAGCGAGCCGCTGCGCGTGCGCTCGGTGGTGGGGCTGATTCCACTGTTGGCGGTCGAGGTGTTGCATGGCGATGTGGTCGGCGCGCAGCGGGGCTTCGAGCAGCGGCTGCACTGGTTCTTCCACCACCGGCCCGATCTCGCGGCGCTGGTGTCGCACTTCACCGACCCCAACCGCGAGTCGTACCGGTTGCTGGCCCTGATGCGGCGCGACCGGCTGAAGCGGGTGTTGCTGCGGATGCTGGACGAGAACGAATTCCTGTCGCCGCATGGCATTCGGGCGCTGTCGAAGGTGCACGAAACGCACCCGGTGTGCTTCGACCACGGCGGACACGCCGCCGAGGTGCGCTACACGCCGGCCGAAAGCCGCACCCGCGACTTCGGTGGCAATTCCAACTGGCGCGGACCGGTGTGGTTTCCGGTCAACCTGCTGATCATCCAGGCACTGCGCAAGTACCAGACCTTCTACGGCGACGACTTCAAGGTCGAGTTTCCGAGCCGCTCAGGACGCTTGCTCTGCTTGCGCGAGATTGCCGACGCCTTGTCCGAGCGCCTGATCGGACTTTTCGCCGTTGGCACCGACGGCCGGCGGCCGTTTCTGGGCGAGAGCCCGAAGGAGCAAAGCGACCCGCACTTTCGCGATCTGCTGCAGTTCCACGAGTACTTCGACGGCGACAACGGGCGCGGTTGCGGTGCAGCGCATCAGTCCGGCTGGACTGCGGCCGTGGCCTTGCTGCTGCAGCCTGGCACCCAGGCCACGGCCCAGGCCGCGGCCCATGCGGCCGCTGCCACCCACAGCGACGACCGCACCGACCCTGCCGAAGCCGAACCGACGATGCCACCGGTGCCGGAGCCACCGGCGGCCTGACCAGCAGCGAGTTCGGATAGGGGTGCCAAGATCGGCCACCCGTCGCATCGACGGGGCCGTCTGACTTGGTGGACCGATTGCCCAACCCCGACCCAACCCCGTCTTCATTGGCTTATGACCTGATCGTGATCGGGTCCGGCCCTGGCGGTGCCACGCTGGCGCAACGGCTGGCGCCCAGCGGGCGCCGCATCCTGATCCTGGAACGCGGCGACTGGCTGCCGCGGGAAACCGCCAACTGGAGTTCGGAGCAAGTCTTCGTACAGGGCCGCTATCAGGCACCCGAGACCTGGTATGGCCGCGACGGCGAGGCCTTCCACCCGGGGTTGCACTACTTCGTCGGCGGCAATTCGAAGGTCTACGGCGCCGCGCTGTTTCGGCTGCGCGAGCGCGACTTTCAGGCCGTGGCGCACGAAGACGGTCTCTCGCCGGCCTGGCCTTTGGGCTACGACACCTTCGAGCCCTACTACGCCGAAGCCGAGCGTCTGTTCCATGTCCACGGCCAGCGCGGCGAAGACCCGACCGAGCCCTGGTCCAGCGGGGCGTTCCCCTACGAAGCTGTCGCCCACGAGCCGCGCGTGGCGGCGCTGGACGCGGCGCTGCGCAGCCAGGGCCTGCGCCCGTTCCATTTGCCGCTGGGCATCCTGCTGGACCAGAAAGACGGCAAGCCCACCCGCAGCAGCGCCTGCATCCGCTGCGATGCTTTCGACGGCTTTCCCTGCCCGCTGAACGCCAAGGCCGACGCGCAAGTGATGTGCATCGACCCGATGCTGGCCGCGCACGACAACGTCACGCTGCTGACGAACGCGCTGGTGACCCAGCTGGACACCGACGCCAGCGGGCGCCACGTGACCGGCGTGCGCACGATGCACCGCGGCAAGGAGGTCGTCTTCAGCGCTGAGACGGTGGTGGTGGCTTGTGGTGCGCTGAGCACGGCGCTGCTGCTGCTGCGATCGGCCAACGAGCGCCATCCGAACGGTCTCGCGAACGGCTCTGGCCAGGTCGGCCGCAACTACATGCGACACAACCAGTCGGTGCTGGTGGCGATCTCGAAGGAGGTCAACGACACGGTGTTCCAGAAGACCCTGGCGCTGGCCGACTTCTACGATGGCGCCGACGACAGCCCGCACCCGCTCGGGCTGATCCAGATGATGGCCAAGTCGCACCCCGACCAGATTCGTGCCGAGGCCCTGCCGTCGTGGCTGGAATGGTTGCCCGACATGCCCTTCGAGGTCATGGCGCTACATTCGATGGACTTCTGGTTGTCGTCGGAAGATCTTCCGAAGGCCGACAACCGCATCCGCATCGACGACCAGGGCCGCGTGGTGCTGGAGCTGACCCCCACCAACATGGGTGCGCACCGCAAGCTGCGCGACAAGTTGAAGGGGCTGCTGGACGCCGCGGGCGCCCACCCGCATTTGCTGGACCGGAGCCTGTACTTCGGCAAGAACATCCCCGAGAGCGGCACCGCACACCAGGCCGGCACCGCGCGTTTCGGCACCGACCCGGCCAGCTCGGTGCTGAACCTGGACTGCAGGGCACACGAGGTCGACAACCTCTATCTCGCCGATGCCAGCTTCTTCCCGTCGATCGGCGCGGTCAACCCGACGCTGACGATCATCGCCAATGCGTTGCGGGTGGCGGATCGGCTGGCGGGTTGAGGGGAGCGAGGGGGGGTGCTGCTAAGCGCTGCGTATTTCTCGGCAAGCTGAGTCGCGGGTCTTGCTGCGCAGAGGTGGCGCAGACCCCTGCCCTATGATCCCGACCCATGCTCGAACAGCGCATCCAACAGCAGTTCTTCGACAGCTCCGACCTGGCGTTGCGGGCTGCCGAAGTGCTGGTGCGGCCGATTGCCGATGCGACGGCGGCGCTGCTGTCGGCGCTGACCGGCGGCGGCAAGGTGATGGTGGCCGGTGCCGCTGCGGGTCAATCGCTGGCGCACCACATGGCTCGCCTGCTGACCGGTCGCTTCGAACGTGAAAGGCCACCGCTCGCCGGGCTGGCGTTGGCGCTGGGTGCCGATGCCGCGCAGCAGGTGCGTGCGCTGGGCTCGCCTGGCGATGTGCTGCTCTACATCGACGATGGTGAGGGCCACAGTTCGCTGGTGATCACCGCCGCGCAGGACCGCGACATGACGATCGTGGTGCTGGCCGGGCTCGGTGCCCATGCATTCGGCGAACTGCTGGCCGAAACCGATGTGTTGGTGGCGGTGCCGCATGAACGCGCGGCCCGCGTCACCGAGCTTCAACTCATGGTGTTGCACATCCTGTGCGACGCCGTCGACTTTCAATTGCTGGGGGAACAAGACCCATGATCGATTCAAATCTGACGCCCCAGGGCGCGTTGTCTTTGGCCCCGCGCGGCCCGCTGACTGCAGTCAGGCGCGGGGTCGCGGTGCTGTTGTCTGCGGTGCTTGCGGGCAGTGCGTTGACCGCTTGCGCACCGTTGCTGCTGGGCGGCGTGGTGCTGGGTAGCGGACTCGTGGCCTCGGACCGCCGCACCACCGGTATCCAGATCGAAGACGAAGCCATCGAACTGAAGGCCGCTTCGCGCCTGCGCGCGCTGGCGTCGCTCGGCCACCTCAACGTCACCAGCTACAACCGCGTGGTGCTGATCACCGGCGAGGTCCCGACCGAAGGTGACAAGGTGGCGGTGGGCGCAGCAGTGGCGGGTGTCGAGAACGTCCGCTCGATCGCCAACGAGTTGCTGATCGCACCCAACAGCTCGCTGTCCTCGCGCTCGAACGACACGGTGCTGAGCGGCAAGGTCAAGGCCACGATGCTGGAAGTCAAGGATGTGCAGATCAACGCATTCAAGGTCGTTAGCGAACGCGGCGTGGTGTTCCTGATGGGCCGCGTGACCGAGCGTGAAAGCCGCCGTGGTGCCGAGATCGCGAGCTCGGTGCCGGGGGTCCGCAAGGTGGTGCGGGTGTTCGAGACCCTGACCGAAGAAGAACTCAACGCGATCGCCAAGCCGGTCGAGCGCGCCGGCAGCGCAGCCCGGCCGTAGAAAGCTGCCGCAGCGCGCGGCCGAGCAACCGGGCAACCGGGCAACCGGGCTTCAGTCAGTGGCCGTCAGGCGATTTTCATGTGCTCGGTGCCGGCCGCCAGGTCGTTGCTGCGCGCACGTTCGCTCCTGAGCTTGATCTGCAGCCGCAGGTCGTTGACCGAGTCGGCATTGCGCAGCGCGTCTTCATACGTCACGTGGCGGGCTTCGAAGAGGTCGAACAGGCTTTGGTCGAAGGTCTGCATGCCGAGTTCGCGGCTGCGCTTCATCAGTTCCTTGATCTCGGCCACCTCGCCCTTGAAGATCAGGTCGCTGACCAGGGGCGTGTTCAAGAGCACCTCGACCGCGGCCACACGCCCGCGACCCTGTTCGCGCGGCAGCAGGCGCTGGCTGACAAGTGATTTCAGGTTCAGCGACAGGTCCATCAGCAATTGCTGGCGACGCTCTTCGGGGAAGAAGTTGATGATGCGGTCCAGCGCCTGGTTGGCGCTGTTGGCATGCAAGGTGGCAAGACACAGGTGACCGGTTTCGGCGAACGCCACTGCGTGTTCCATCGTCTCGCGGTCGCGGATCTCGCCCATCAGGATCACATCGGGCGCTTGGCGCAGCGTGTTCTTCAGCGCTGCTTCCCAGCTGTCGGTATCGATGCCCAACTCACGCTGCGTGACGATGCAGTTCTTGTGCGGGTGCACGAATTCCACCGGGTCTTCGACCGTGATGATGTGGCCGAACGAATGCTCGTTGCGGTGGTCGACGATCGCTGCCAGCGACGTGCTCTTGCCCGAACCGGTGGCGCCGACGAAAATCACCAGCCCGCGTTTGGAGAGCGCGATCTCTTTCAGCACCACCGGCAGGCCGAGCCCGTCGATCGTCGGCAGCTTGGCCGGAATGGTCCGGCACACCATGCCGACCTGACCCTGCTGCACGAACGCATTGACGCGAAAGCGCCCCACGCCCTGCGGCGAGATCGCGAAGTTGCATTCCTTGGTGCGCTCGAATTCGGCGCCCTGCTTGTCGTTCATCACCGCGCGCACCAGCGCCAGTGTGTGCAGGCCGGTCAACGGCTGCGGAGACACCTTCGTGACCTTGCCGTCGATCTTGATGGCGGGCGGAAAGTCGGCTGTCAGGAACAGGTCCGAACCATTGCGGCTGACCATCAACCGCAGCAGGTCGTTGACGAACTTGGATGCTTGATCACGTTCCATCGAATTCCTTCACGCACAAAAACAGCGGCCCCAGCGCGCCGATCGGGCGCGAGCGAAGCAGAGCGCAATTCACCGAGTAGAGCCGCGGAACCGGCTTCGCCGGGCCGCAGGCGAGCGCCCCCTCGGGGGGGGGCAGCGACCGTCAGGGAGCGTGGGGGCCAACATCTAGCCGGGGAAGTTCTCTGGGATTTTCGCCTTGGCGCGGGCTTCGGCGGAGGTGACGAGATTTCGCCGCACCAGGTCGGTCAGATTCTGATCGAGCGTGGTCATGCCGAGGCTCTGGCCGGTCTGGATCGAGCTGTACATCTGTGCGATCTTGTTCTCGCGGATCAGGTTCTTGATGGCCGAAGTGGCGATCATGATCTCGTGCGCCGCGACCCGGCCGCTGCCGTCCTTCAACTTGCACAGCGTTTGCGAGATCACCGCCACCAGCGATTCCGACAGCATCGAGCGCACCATTTCTTTCTCGGCTGCCGGGAACACATCCACCACGCGGTCGATGGTCTTGGCGGCGGAACTGGTGTGCAGGGTACCGAACACCAGGTGGCCGGTTTCTGCCGCAGTCAGCGCCAGGCGGATGGTTTCCAGGTCGCGCATCTCACCGACCAGAATTGCGTCGGGGTCCTCGCGCAAAGCGCTACGGAGTGCGTTCGCAAACGACAACGTGTGGGGGCCGACCTCGCGCTGGTTGATGAGGCATTTTTTCGATTCGTGCACGAACTCGATCGGGTCTTCGACCGTCAGCACATGGCCGTATTCGTGCTCGTTCAAGTGGTTGACCATCGCCGCCAGCGTGGTGCTCTTGCCCGAGCCCGTGGGCCCGGTCACCAGCACCAGCCCGCGGGGGCGCAGCGCCAGGTCGGCAAAGACCTTGGGCGTGCCGAGTTGCTCCAGGGTCAGGATCTTGCTGGGAATGGTGCGAAACACCGCACCGGCGCCGCGATTCTGGTTGAACGCGTTGACGCGAAAGCGCGCCAGGCCCTGGATCTCGAAGCTGAAGTCGCATTCCAGCGTGTCTTCGTAGTGCTTGCGCTGGGCGTCGTTCATGATGTCGTACACCATGTCGTGAACCGTCTTGTGGTCCAGTGCTTCGACATTGATGCGCCGCACATCGCCATGAACGCGGATCATCGGCGGCAGCCCGGCCGACAGGTGCAGATCGGAAGCCTTG
The DNA here is from genome assembly GCA_039915715.1 of Rubrivivax sp. Taxonomy (GTDB): domain Bacteria; phylum Pseudomonadota; class Gammaproteobacteria; order Burkholderiales; family Burkholderiaceae_C; genus Rubrivivax. Next base: position 9,069 of record JBDSMV010000223.1, read on the forward strand.
TTCTTGACCGAAAAGGCCAGCAGTTGAGTGATGTCCATTGAATGCGCTTCGCGCCGATCCAGGGTTGCTTGTCCGGAGTTACCGAAATGATTATGGGCAGCATCACAAACAACCTGCAAGAAGTGAAGGGGCGCATTTCCCGTGCAGCTTCGGACAACGGGCGCGGCGCCGAAACCGTTCGCCTGCTGGCGGTCAGCAAGACCTTCAGCGCCGATGCGGTGCGCGAAGCGGTGGCTGCCGGCCAACGGGCCTTCGGCGAAAACTATGTGCAGGAAGCGCTGCAAAAGATCGAATCGCTCGCCGATCTGCGCTCGCAGATCGAGTGGCACCTGATCGGCCCGCTGCAAAGCAACAAGACCCGGGTGGTGGCCGAACACTTCGACTGGGTGCAGTCGGTGGACCGGCTGAAGATCGCCGAGCGGCTGTCGGCGCAGCGCCCGCCTGGCCTGCCACCGCTGCAGCTATGCCTGCAGGTGAACATCAGCGCCGAGGCCAGCAAGAGCGGCGCCGACCCGGCCGATGTGCTGGCGTTGGCTCAAGCAATCTCGAAGCTGCCCAACCTGCGGTTGCGGGGCTTGATGGCGGTGCCGGCCACCGCGGCCGATGGCGCCGACGCGTCGGCCCGGCGCGCACCACACCGCGCGCTGTTCGATCTTTGGCAGGCGCTGCGGGTGCAGGGTCGGGGCTGGGATGCGGACGTCGACACGTTGTCTTGTGGCATGAGCGCCGACCTGGAAGACGCGGTGGCCGCCGGGTCGACGATGGTGCGCATCGGCAGCGCGATCTTCGGCGCGCGGCCGCCGGTGGGCGCTCGGGTCAGCCCCCAATGAGCGAGGCTAAGCTGCAAGGGTGATTCACCCCGCGCCGTTCGCGGTTGCTGTTTGCCACCCCCGCTCAAGCGCAGGACCCCCCATGACCAAGACCCCCTCCCGCCCAACCCCGGATCACGCACCGCGAGCCCGCCTGCCGGACCCGTACCGCGATGAGTCGGCCTGCATCGACGCTGCACTCAACGGGCTCAAGGGCCGGCTCGACTGGCCCGGGGTGATCGAGATGGCACGGCCCTGGGTGCAGGCCGTGCGCGACAAGCCGGCGCCGTTCTGGGCCATGGAATCGCTGTTGCGCGAATACCCGATCAGCAGCGCCGAGGGTCTGGCACTGATGCGGCTGGCCGAAGCGCTGCTGCGGGTGCCCGATGCCGAAACCGCGATTGCACTGACCGCCGACCAGTTGGGGCGCGCCGAGTTCGAAGGCGCGACCGAAGGCACGCCCTACAAGATGCTGTCGAACCTGTCGGCCAGTGCGATTGCGCTGTCCAAGCGCTTTTTGCCTGAGAGTGAAAACCCGCCGGGGCTCGTGCAGCGGCTCGGTTCGCGCACGGTGGTCGGCGCCACGGTGCGGGCGATCCAGTTGCTGGGGCGGCAATTCGTGCTTGGGCGCAACATCAAGGAAGCGATGGCTGAAGCGGCGTCGCAGCGCAAGTCGTCGAATGGCCTGCGCTTCAGCTACGACATGCTGGGCGAAGGCGCACGCACCGATGACGATGCGCGCCGCTACCTGGCCAGTTATGCGAATGCGATCCGCGCGATCGCAAGTGGGCCGACTTCGGGACCGGAGTCGACGCCGATGGCATCCGACGGCATCTCGATCAAGCTGAGCGCGCTCTACGCCCGCTACGAGGATCTGCAGCGCGACCCTGTGTTTGCCGAGTTACTGCCACGCGTGCAGCAGTTGGTCGATCAAGCTGCCGTTGCCAACATCAACCTGACGATCGACGCCGAAGAGAGCGACCGGCTCGAGCTCTCGCTCGACCTGTTCGAGTCGATGGCCCAGCACATCCGGCGCAACCACCCGCAGTGGCAGGGCTTCGGCCTGGCGGTGCAGGCCTACCAGACGCGGTCGCTGGAGGTCATCGACGAAGTGGCGCGCATCGCCCGCAGCCACGGCCTGCGCTTCATGGTGCGGCTGGTCAAGGGCGCGTACTGGGATGGGGAGATCAAGCGGGCGCAGGAGGGCGGGCTGCGCGGCTACCCGGTCTACACCCACAAGCACCACACCGACATCGCGTACCTGGCCTGCGCGGCACGGCTGATCGAACACCACGAGCTGATCTACCCGCAGTTCGCGACCCACAACGCCGGCACCATCGCGGCCATCGTGCAGATGGCGCAGGCGGCGGGCGCTGCGTTCGAGATGCAGCGGCTGCACGGCATGGGAGACGGGATCTACCGCGAGCTTCGGGCGCGGAAGTCCGATGGCATTCCGCTGCGGATTTATGCCCCGGTGGGCGAGCACCGCGACCTGCTCGCGTATCTGGTGCGGCGGCTGTTGGAGAACGGCGCCAACTCGTCGTTCGTGCACCAGTTGGCCGATGAGATGGTGGCGGCCGAGACGCTGCTGGCATCGCCGCTGTTGCCATCGACGGTGCCGGCCCTGCCGCAGCCGGTGGCGTTGTATGGCGCCACGCGTGCCAATTCGATGGGGGCCGACCTGGCCTGCATCGCCGAACGCGAACCGCTGGTGCATGCGGTCAAGCGCACCACGCTCGACCCCGAGCCGATGGCCACCGCCGACGATGCGACGGCGGCAATGGCCAAGCTGCAGGCCGGTTTCGACGGCTGGTCGCGGCGCCCGTTGACCGAGCGCAGCGCGATCCTGCGGCGCGCAGGCGACGCGCTGGAAGCGCGCCTGCCCGAGTTCTGCGGCCTGCTGGTGAAGGAGGCGCAGAAGACGCTGGGTGACTGCATCGCCGAAGTCCGTGAAGCCGTCGACTTCTGTCGTTATTACGCGGTCCAGGCCGACCGCACACTGGGTGAGCAGGTGCTGCCCGGGCCGACCGGTGAGAGCAACACGCTGCGCCTGCACGGCCGCGGCGTGTTCGTCTGCATCAGCCCCTGGAATTTTCCGCTGGCGATCTTCGCGGGGCAGGTGGTGGCGGCGCTGGTGGCGGGCAACACGGTGGCCGCAAAGCCCGCCGAGCAGACCCCGCGCGTGGCGCGGCGCTTCGTCGCGCTGCTGCACGAAGCCGGGGTGCCGGCCGATGCGCTCGCTTGCATCCATGGTCTCGGTGAGACGGTGGGTGCCGCATTGGTGGCCGATGGACGTACCGCTGGCGTCTGCTTCACCGGCAGCACGCCGGTGGCCCGCGCCATCAACCGCGCACTTGCGGCCAAGGACGGGCCGATCGTTCCGCTGATCGCCGAAACCGGTGGTCTCAATGCGATGGTGGTCGACAGCAGTGCGCTGCCCGAACAGGTCATCGACGCCGTGATCCACAGCGCCTTTCGCAGTGCCGGCCAGCGCTGCAGCGCGTTGCGTCTGCTGTGCGTGCACGAAGGCGTCGCCGACGGCGTGATCGAGATGCTGAAAGGCGCATTGGCCGAATTGCGGGTCGGCGACCCGGCGGACCTGGCCACCGATGTCGGGCCGGTGATCGACTCAGAAGCCTTCGACGGCATCAGTGCCCATGTGGCGCGACTGCGCAACGAAGCGAAGCTGCTGGGCGAGCAGCCGGTGGATGCCGCCACCGCGGCAGCCGTGCCGAACCTGATCGCGCCGGTGGCCTTCGAGATCGACCGCATCGCCGACCTGAAGCAGGAAATCTTCGGCCCGGTGCTGCATGTGGTGCGCTGGGGGCCGGACCGGAAAGGCAACGGCCAGGCGCACGACGTTGCGGACGTGGTGCGACAGATCAACGCACTCGGTTACGGCCTGACCCTCGGGGTGCAGACCCGCATCGACAGCCGCGCCCACCGCATCGCCGACGCCGCGCGCATCGGCAACGTCTACGTCAACCGCAACATGATCGGCGCGGTGGTGGGGGTGCAACCTTTCGGCGGCGAAGGCTTGTCAGGCACCGGCCCCAAAGCCGGCGGCCCGCACTACCTGTTCCGCTTTTGCGCCGAGCAGACCCTGACGATCAACACGGCAGCTGCCGGGGGCAACGTGGATTTGTTGACGGGTGGCGGCATGACCGCGCACCACTGAGCCAAATCGGATAGAGGGGACGCGCTGCGCCCCTCTGGCCTAGTTCAAGTACATGCCCAGGTAGCGCCGGCCACTGCTGACCACCGCCGGGTCGGGGCAGACATCGAACCATGCCACCAGCTGCAGGCGTGCCTTTTCGCGTGCGTCTGCCTTGTCGCGCAGCACCACATCCAGCAACTGCTCGAAGGCGGCCGAGAAGTCACCTTCGTAGGCCAGGATTGCGGCCAGCCCGAAACGGGCGTCGAAGTCCTTGCCGTTTTTCTTGACCCGCGCAGCCAGTTCGGCCTTGTCGCCGGCCGGGCGGTTTTTCGCCAGCGCGATGCGGCCGGTGAGCGCGGCATGGCGCGCGTTGCGTGCCGCTTCCGGCAGGCTGTCGAGCGCTCGGGTGGCGTCATCCAGCGAGTCGGCAGCAATCAGGCGTTCGGCCACATCCATTGTGATGTCGGGGTGGCCGGGTTCGATCGTCAGCGCTTCGTGCAGCAAGGCCATCGCTTCTTCGGCGTCGGGTGCTTCGGCTGCCAGGGCACGCAGCTCTTCGACCGGCGAGACCGGCTCTTGCAGGTGCTTGGCGAGAAAGGCGCGAATCTGCCCCTCGGTCTGCGCCCCCGTGAACTGCCCCACGGGCTGGCCGCCGATGAACAGCATCACCGTCGGGATGCTGCGCAGTTGCAGCGCAGCTGCCAACTGTGGAGCCTCGTCGGTGTTGAGCTTGGCCAGGATGAACTGGCCGCCGTACTCGCGCGCCAGCTTTTCCAGCACCGGGGTCAGCGACTTGCAGGGCCCGCACCAGGGCGCCCAGCAGTCCAGCAGCACCGGCACCTGCAGCGACCGTTCGAGCACCGCCTGTTCGAAGTCGGCGTCGCCGACATCGATCACCACGTCGATGGCCTCGCCGCTGCCTGCTGCGCTGGCGGGTGGTCCGAAACCCCCGCCGCCGCCGCCGAAGCCCCCGCGCTGGCTCGCGTTGCCCGCGGTGCCGCTGGCCGGAAAGTTTGCCCCGGCTTTCATCGTTCCTTGCGGATCACACCCGTCGGCGTGGCATTGCCGCCCAGGATGAAAACCGTGTAGATCGCCTGGCCCTGCAAGTTGACGCCCGTCTGCGAGAACAGCGACGCGCTGCCCGATGTGGAGGTGACATCGACCTGCGCCGTGGTGGTCGAGGTGACCGTGCCGTAGCCGGAAGCGGTGCCGCTCGGCACGTCCGGGATCAGCGCCAGGAAGTCGACCGACAGCGTCAGCGGGCCGACCCCGGCGACGCCATGGATCAGGCGAATCTTGGCGCGACTGGTGGTGGTGGGCAGGCGGTTGTCGTCGGCGATCACACGCACCTGGCCAGCGCCCTCAGCGCCGTAGGTCAGCACGGTGTAGTCGGCCCCGGATTCCAGCGTGCGCGGACCGGTGGCGATGACGGCGCCGTTGACGCGCACTGTCAGGTCCGGCGTACCGGCATCGACCAGCGCATACGGCCCCACCGACGGTGAACGAAGGCCACCGGCCAGTGTGCGGCCGGCAGCCGTCACGGCGACGACGCCGGCATTGTTCATGCTGGCGACCACGCGCACGCGGGCCTGGGTGTTGCCGAGCGCGGTGGCGGTGCCCTGCTGGCGGATCAACGTGCCGTTGACCAGCACGCCGCCGCTGCCGGCGGTCAGCACCAGCGTGGCAAATTTCTTTTCTTCGAGTGTGATCGCCGGGATGGTCAAGCGCACGTCGTTCGGGTCACCGACGCCGGTCACGACCAGTCGGTAGGCACCGGTCGACACATCTCGAAAACCGCCCAGCGTTCCGCCGGTGATGGCGCCCTGCGTGGGAACCGAGCCGCCGATGTCGGCTGCTTTGGTCAGGTAGACATCGACCGAGCCGGTGTCGGTGGTGGCGTTGAAGACCCGCACGCGGCTGTTGCCGGCGGTGATGTCGTTGGTGTTTTCGTCCTCAGGCAGCGTGGTCAGCCGCAGCCCGGTTTCGTTGCCCCACACCACGGCGGTGTAGTGCTTGTCCTTGTCCAGCGAGTACGAGCCCGACAGCAGCGACGCACCGTCGCCGGCTCGCTTGACCGCCAGCGTGGTGGTCTGGGAGTTGAAGCCCGCATTGTCCGACAGGCTGTTGCGCGCCAGCGCGCTGAAGCGCTTGGTGTCGCCGGTGAACAGGTCGATGCTGGGCAGGTCTGAGGTGAGGTTGACCGCGCGCAGCGTGGTCTGGCCGCTGTCGCTGCCGCCGCCGCCGCAGGCCGCCAGCACCAGGGAAGAGGCCAGTGCGGCCAGCAAGGCGACACGTCGCGAGACAGCACGGCGGGAGAAGGCATTCGGGGTCATCGGCAATCCTCATTGAGTGGGAAGGGGCGCTGCGCCCGCTTCCGGCCATTGGCAGCGCGGAATTATGGCGTGCCCCTGTGAAGGCGTTGTAAAGCAGGGTGCGCCCGGCTGCGATGCCTGCAGCAGGACCCTGGGACGTTTCGCTATCAGGGCGCGCATAGACTGCGGTCGATGACCCCACAGGACACAAGAGCCATCGCCTTCATCGGCGGAGGCAACATGGCGCAGGCCTTGATCGGCGGGTTGCTTCAATCCGGCGTAGCCGCTTCAACGATCCTGGTGGTGGACCCCTCGGCCGAGCAGCGGGCGCGGTTGGCGCAGACCTTCGGCCTGGCGCCGCTGGCCGCAGCAGCGGCGCCGCTGTCGCTGGCCGGGTTGGTGGTGTGGGCCGTCAAACCGCAGTTCTTCGCCGCTGCAGCCGCGCCCTGCAAACCCTTCGTCGGCGAGGCCCTGCAACTGAGCGTGATGGCCGGGGTGCGCTGCCAGGCACTGGTTGCCGCCAGTGGCAGCACGCGGGTGGTGCGCGCCATGCCCAACACCCCGGCGCTGATCGGCCAGGGCATCGCGGGGCTCTATGCCGAACCTGCGGTCGATGGCGCTGAGCGCAGCCGCGTCGAAGCCTTGTTCACGCCCACCGGCCAATGGCTGTGGGTCGAGCGGGAAGCCGATCTGGACGCGGTGACCGCAGTCTCCGGTTCAGGCCCGGCCTATGTGTTCTATGTGCTGGAGGCGATGGTGCAGGCCGCTGTCGAGTTGGGACTCAGCGAAGCGCAGGGCCGCCAATTGGCGCAAGCCACGGTGGGCGGCGCAGCGGCGCTGGCGAAGCAGTCGACCGCGTCGCTGGCCGATCTGCGAGCGCAGGTGACATCCAAGGGCGGCACCACCCATGCCGCGATCACGTCACTGCAGGCCGACGCGGTGGCAGCGGCTTTCGTGCGGGCGCTGCATGCGGCACGCGACCGCGCGGTCGAACTGGGGCGGGGCGGCTGACCCGTCAGCCATCGGTTCAACACTACGCCGGATTCAACGCAACGCCAGATCCAGCGCCACGCCGGCGAAGACTGAAAACCCGAGCCAGTGGTTGAGCCGAAAAGCCCTGAAGCAGCCGTCGCGCGTGCGGTGGCGAATCAGCGACCAGTGCCATCCCACTTGCAAGGCTGCCACCCCCAAGCCGGCGGCAAACACCCAGCCGAGTCCGAACCACCGTCCCAGCAGCGCCCAGCCTGCCAGATGCGTGGCATAGAACAGCATCACGGCAACCACGTCGAGACGGCCGAGCGTGATGGCCGAGGTCTTCATGCCCAGGTGCAGGTCGTCGTCGCGGTCGACCATTGCGTACTCGGTGTCGTAGGCCAACACCCAGAACGCGTTGACCACCAGCAACGCCCAGGCGGCCGCCGGGATCGCAGCGCCGAACGCGCCGCCGGCAGCGCCCAGGCTCCAACTGCTGCCCCCGAGCACGGCGGAAAACGCCATCGGGATGCCGAAGCTGAAGGCCACGCCCAGCACCGCCTGCGGCATTGCGACCACGCGCTTGGCATACGGGTACAGCAGCGTCACCGCCAGCGCCACGAACGACAGCACGATCGCCGCCGGCGTGGTGGTCAGCACCAGCGAAAAGGCCGCCAGCGCCAGCCCGGCGCCGAAGCCGAGCGCCTGCGCCACCGACAAGGCCCCGGTGGTCACAGGCCGGTTGGCGGTGCGCTTGACGTGTTTGTCGAGGTCGCGGTCGGCGACATCGTTGATGCAACAGCCAGCGCTGCGCATCAGCACCGTGCCGGCTACGAACACTCCCAGCAGGTGCCAGCCCGGCCAGCCGTCGGCAGCAATCCACAGCGCTGCCAGCGTCGGCCACAGCAGCAGCAGCCACCCCGCGGGCCGATTCCAGCGGATCAAATCGAGGAAGAGCGCGGTGCGGGAACGCCGCGGTGGCACTGCAGCTGTTGCCGCAGGTGGAGGCGGAAGGGGGGCGGCGGCGGTGTCCACGCCGCCGGATTATCCAGTTGCCGGGGTGCATCACCGGCCCGTGCCCGGGCGTTTGCGCGGGCTTGATTTACGCTGTGGCCCATGAACGCTGACGATGTCCTGGAATTCTGGTTCGGCACCGACTCTCCGACCGCCGCGCTCGACCCGCGCAAGGAGTGGTTCGTCAAGGACGCAGCTTTCGACGCCCGCATCCGCGAACGCTTCGGCGCTCTTGTGGACCAGGCGCTGCAAGGACCGTTGGGTTGGGACGCCGACCCGCGGCAGCGGGTGGCCGAAGTGATCGTGCTGGACCAGTTTCCACGCAACCTGTTCCGCGGCCAGGCGCAGGCCTTCTCGGGCGACTCCCGAGCCCTGCAGCTGGCGTTGGCAATCGTCGACGAAGGGGCTGACAAGCTGCTGCAGCCGGTGCAGCGCACCTTCGCCTATCTGCCGCTCGAGCATGCCGAAGACCATGCGCTGCAGGCCCGCAGCGTGGCCCTGTTCGAGGCGCTGGCGGCCGAGGCGCCCGAGTTGCAGGACACGCTGGTGTACGCGCGAAAACACCAGCAGGTGATCTCCGACTTCGGCCGCTTTCCGCACCGCAATGCCGCGCTGGGCCGGCCGAGCACGCCTGAAGAAGTCGAGTACCTGGCGCAGCCGGGCAGCGGCTTCTGAGAGATCGCGCACGGCGTCGCCCGGCGCAAAGCCCCGTTGCAGCGCAGAGGCTTGGTTGAACCTGTACATTCATCCAGCTCATGCACGTGCAATCCAAACTCGCGATCCTGGCCGACGCCGCCAAGTACGACGCGTCGTGCGCGTCCAGCGGCGCCGACAAGCGCCATTCTTTGGGCGCCGGCAAACGCGGCATCGGCAGCACCGAAGGCAGCGGCATCTGCCACAGCTATGCGCCCGACGGCCGTTGCATCTCGTTGCTGAAGATTTTGCTGACCAACTACTGCGTCTACGACTGCCTGTATTGCGTCAACCGGGTCAGCTCCAACGTGCCGCGGGCGCGCTTCACGGTTGCCGAAGTGGTGAACCTGACGCTCGACTTCTACCGCCGCAACTGCATCGAAGGCCTGTTTCTCAGCAGCGGCATCATTCAGAGCCCCGACTACACGATGGAGCAGGTGGTCGAGGTGGCGCGCTGCCTGCGCGAAGACCATGACTTCCGTGGTTACATCCATCTGAAGACGATTCCGGATGCGAGCCCGGCATTGCTCGCCGCAGCCGGGCGCCATGCCGACCGGCTCAGCATCAATGTCGAGTTGCCGACCGTTGAGGGGCTGACCGCTTTGGCGCCCGAGAAAGACGGCGCCGGCATCCGCCGCTCGATGGCCCGCTTGCGCATCCACATCGACGAAGCCAAGGAAGCCCGCAAGCCGCAGCCGGTGACCTCGGTGGCTGGAATCAAACCCAAGCGCGCCACGGCGCCACGTTTTGCGCCGGGCGGGCAGAGCACGCAGATGATCGTTGGCGCCGACGCGGCCGATGACCGCACCATCCTCGCCACCAGCGCGTCGCTGTATGGCTCCTACCGCTTGAAGCGGGTCTACTTTTCGGCCTTCAGCCCGATCCCCGACGCGTCGCGCGCATTGCCGTTGAAGCCGCCGCCCCTGGTGCGCGAGCACCGGCTGTACCAGGCCGACTGGCTGATGCGCTTCTACGGCTTCGACCACGAGGAGATCACGTCGACCACCGAAGGCGGCGGCATGCTGTCGCTGGACGTGGACCCGAAGCACGCCTGGGCACTGGCCCACCGCGAACGCTTTCCGGTCGATTTGAACCGTGCGCCGCGCGAGATGCTGCTGCGCGTGCCGGGGCTGGGGATCAAGACCGTCGACCGATTGCTGATGTCGCGCCGCGTGCGGCGTTTGCGGGCGGCCGACCTGCAGCGCTTGCGGGTGTCGATGAGCAAGGTGCTGCCATTTGTCGAACTGGCCGACCACCGGCCGGGGCGGCAGATGGAAGCTGCGTTGGCGAAGCCGCTGCCGCAGCCTCGGCAGGCGAGCTTGTTCGACGATGCGGGTTGAGCTTCGGTCCGAAACCGACTTCGACGGCTTTCGCGACGCCGCACGCGACCTGCTGACGCGCCAGACTTCGCCCGACAACCTGCAGTGGGCGGTGCTTGGCGGCGGCGAACCCGAGCTGGTGTTGGAGCTGGAGCCGGCCGGCGAGTCCACACCGGGGGCGGGGGACACGTCGGATGTTGCCGGTGGCGCTGAATCGGCGATCCGCGTGCCGCGCGAATTCATGGCGCTGTGTCGCGAGGTCCTGCTGCACTCCGACCCGAACCGTTTCGATCTCCTGTACCGCTTGCTGTGGCGCTTGCAGCACGAGCGTGGACTGCGCCATGATGCCGTGGACCCGCAGATGCTGCTGGCGCGCGAGATGGCGCAACAAGTGCGGCGCGACATGCACAAGACCAAGGCTTTCGTGCGCTTCCGCGAGCTGGAGCAAGGGGACGGTGAACCGGTGCTGCATGTGGCGTGGTTCGAACCCTTGCACCACACCATCGAAGCCGTGGCGCCTTTTTTCATGCGCCGCTTCGCCGGCATGCGCTTCGCCATCCTGACGCCCGAACGTTGCGTGCGCTGGAACGGAGAGCAGCTGACATTCAGCCCCGGTGCACGCAAGCAGGACGCTCCGCCGGCCGATGCCGGTGAGGCGTTGTGGCTGACCTACTACCGCAGCATCTTCAACCCGGCGCGGCTGAAATTGCGGGCGATGGAGAAGGAAATGCCGCGCAAGTACTGGCACAACCTGCCAGAGGCGGCCTTGATCTCCGGCTTGGCTGCGCAGGCCGCGACCCGTACCGGCACCATGATCGAAGACGAACCCACGGCTCCGCGCGCGCTGTCGCCGCTGGCCCCGGCGCGCCAGCCGGGCACCGCATCGGCCCTGCCCCCGCTGGTCGCGGCCGATGCCGACGCCGGCACGCGCGAGGGCGCCTGGGAAGCGCAGCGCGCTGCCGCCGCGCACTGCCGCGAATGCCCGATCGGGGAATTGGCGACGCAGACGGTGTGGGGCGAAGGCCCGATCGACGCCGCACTGATGCTGGTCGGCGAACAACCCGGGGACCAGGAAGACCTGCGCGGCCACCCCTTCGTCGGCCCCGCGGGCCAATTGCTTCGACGCGCGATGGCGCAGCTGGGCTGGGGCCGCGAACGCGTCTACATCACCAACGCGGTCAAGCATTTCAAGTACGAAACCAAGCTGCTGCCGCGCGGCAAGCGCCGCATGCACAAGACCGCCGCGCAAAAAGAAGCCGATGCCTGCGTGCACTGGCTCGAAGCCGAAATCGACCTCGTCAAGCCGCAGGCGATCGTGGCCCTTGGTGCCACGGCTGCACGCCAGTTGATGGGGCGTCCGGTGGCGGTGACGCGCGAACGCGGCCAGTGGCTGGTGCGCGACGACGGCCGCCGCGTGCTGGTCACCCTGCACCCGTCGGCGCTGCTGCGGATGGAAGCGGCCGACAAGGACGCGGCCTACGCAGCGTGGCTGGCGGATCTGACCCTGGCGCAGCTGCCGGGTTGATTCCCGATGCGGCCGTTGACTACAAGAGCCGCAGGTGTCTGGCGGAAGCCCCCCGCACGCTCGACAACGCGATCGCCTGATCGAAGCTGACCAGGCACCCACCCTGGTGGCGTGCCAGCGCCAGCAGGTACAGGTCGGTGATCTGGTTGTGGCCCTGCACGCGGTCGAAGTCGACATGGGTGTCGTCGCACAGGCTGATGTCGTCGGGCCAGAAAACATGGTCGAGTGCGGCGCAGGCTTCCTGCAAACGCGCGCGCACCTGTCGGATCGGCAAACCGCCGCGCTTGCCGTAGTGTGGCAGGCTCAGCACCCGGATCACGCCGTTCTCGACCAGCGGGCAGGTGGCGATTCGAAGTCCTGGCGTGTCGATGAAGGCATTGGCCTCGGCCGAGAACTGGTGCGCGTCGTCGAACAGCGCCACCCAGACGTTGACGTCCAGCAAGGCTACGGGCGCCGCCACGGCAAACGCTCAGATGCCTTCGCGTTCCATCAGCTCGCGCACATGCTGCGGCGTGATGACCTCGTCCCGTGCCGGCAGCAAGGCGAACCGCCCGTGTAGAACCGGAGCACGTCGGTCGTTGGCGGCAGATGCGCCTGCAGCAGCGCCACGGCGAATCAGTTGCGATGCCGCATCCCCCAACGAGATGCCTTCACGAGCCGCCAGGTTGCGAGCGGCAATCGCCGCATCTTCGGCCAGCGCCAAGGTGGTGCGAATGGTGCTCATCACGCGACTCCGTTGAGGGGTAGACGCGCATCATCGCATCAAAACCGCATCACTGCATCACTGCCTTGTCGGCTCACGGTCAGAACTCGAAGGTCGCGTGAGGGGTTGCCGAAGCCACTCAACCATCCAGCTGACGCTGGAACACCAACCCAGCATGCTCCCGCAGCGCGTGAAACCTGATCTTCGGCCAGTTGGCCTCGATGGCACGCAACTCGGGTGCGTACTCGACCAGCACCGTCGGCGCATCGACTGCGTCGTACGCCACCCGGTGCGAGTTGGCGTCGACGAAGCGCTTCAGCTCGCGCTCGTTTGCCGCTGCGCCTTCGCCGGTTTCTGCGGTGACCCAACGCGCCACCTGAAAGCGGCTCGACATGATGCGGGCCTTGCAGCCGTACTCGTGTTCCAGCCGGTGGGCCACGACCTCGAACTGCAGTTGGCCGACGGCGCCCAGCAGCAGCACGGTGCCGCCCACCGGGCGAAAGACCTGGATGGCTCCTTCTTCGCCCAACTGCGTCAGCCCGGCCTTCAGCTGCTTGGTGCGCAGCGGGTCGGCCACTTCGACACTGCGGAACATCTCGGGCGCGAAGAACGGCAACCCGGTGAACTGCAAGGCTTCGCCCTCGGTCAGCGTGTCGCCCAACTGCAGCACGCCGTGGTTCGGGATGCCGATGATGTCGCCGGCAAAGGCTTCGTCCAGCAGCTCACGGCGCTGGCTCAGAAACGACACCACGGTGTTCGGCCGCAGCTCTTTGCCGCTGCGTGCCACCTTGAGCCGCATGCCGCGTTCGAAGTGACCCGAGGCCACGCGCAAGAACGCAATGCGGTCGCGGTGCGCCGGGTCCATGTTGGCCTGGATCTTGAACACCACGCCGCTGAACTTGGGCTCCGACGGTTGCACCGTGCGCTGGATCGCCACCCGTTCACCCGGCGGCGGCGCGAGGTCCACCAGCGCGTCCAACACTTCGTGCACACCGAAGTTGTTGACCGCCGAGCCGAAGAACATCGGTGTTTGCCGGCCGGACAGGAATGCCGCGTTGTCGAAGGGCGGCGCGGCGTCGGTCAGCAACTCGATCTCGCCCTTGGCCTGTTGGTACTGGCTGCCAAAGCGCTGCGCGTAGATCGGGTTGTCGAGCCCCGGCAGGATCTGGTCGTCGGCCCCCTTCCGGTCCTCGCCCGGGCTGAACACCCGCATCTGCTTTTCGCGCAGGTCCATCACGCCGTGAAAGGCTTTGCCCATGCCCACCGGCCAGGTGAAGGGCACGACTTCCATGCCCAGCTCGCGCTCGATCTCTTCCATCAACTCCAGCGGGTCTTTCACCTCGCGATCCATCTTGTTGACGAAGGTCAGGATCGGCGTGTGGCGCGCGCGGCAAACCTGCAGCAGACGGCGGGTTTGCGGCTCGACCCCGTTGGCGGCGTCGATCACCATCAACGCCGCATCGACAGCGGTCAGCACGCGGTAGGTGTCTTCGCTGAAGTCCTGGTGGCCGGGGGTGTCCAGCAGGTTGATGACGCAGCCGCGGTATTCCATCTGCATCACGCTGGACGCCACCGAGATGCCGCGCTGCTTCTCGATCTCCATCCAGTCCGACGTGGCATGGCGGCTGGCCTTGCGGGCCTTGACGCTGCCGGCGATCTGGATCGCGCCGCTGAACAGCAGCAGCTTCTCGGTCAGCGTGGTCTTGCCGGCGTCGGGGTGAGAAATGATGGCAAACGTTCTTCTGCGCCCGACCTGCTCCGAGATTGAACCGTCTGCCATCCGCTCGCTTTCCGTCTTGGTGGTTGTCGGCCGGGGTGCAGGCGTCCTGCTCCAGGCGCCTGGCGCCA
>JBDSMV010000230.1:0-16343 GCA_039915715.1 Rubrivivax sp.
GATCGTCGGCGGCGCCGATGACGGCGCGATGTTCGCGCCCAAGTACGTCGAGAACAAACTGAAGTTCTTCCCGTACATCAAGGAAGTCGTTGCCTACGGGGATGGTCGCGAACAGGTCTGCGTGATGATCAACATCGACTTTGAAGCAGTCGGCAACTGGGCCGAGCGACGCAACCTGCCTTATGCCGGCTACACCGATCTCGCACAGAAGCCCGAGGTCTACGAACTGCTGCGCGAATGCGTGGAGAAGGTCAACGCCGACTTGAGCGTGGACACGATGCTGGCCGGCAGCCAGATCGGCCGCTTCCTGGTGCTGCACAAGGAGCTCGATGCCGACGATGGCGAGCTGACCCGCACCCGCAAGGTGCGCCGCGGCGCCATCGCCGAGAAGTACAAGGTGCTGGTCGATGCGCTGTATGCCGGCAAGACCGAGCAGCACATCGAAACCGCAATGACGTTCGAAGACGGTCGCACCGGCAAGGTCGCGGCCACATTGAAGCTGCTCGATGCGAAGACCTATCCAACGGTCAAGCAGGCGGCATGACGACGATGCAAACTGAAACCGTCGACGCCCCATCGACCGGGCGCAAGACCGGCGCCGTGATCCTGGACGTGGCCCACATCAGCCTGCGCTTCGGCGGGGTCAACGCGCTCACCGACATCAGCTTCGATGTGCGCGAACATGAGCTGCGTTCGATCATCGGCCCGAACGGCGCCGGCAAGAGCAGCATGCTGAACTGCATCAACGGGGTCTATGCACCGCAGGAAGGGCAGATCACCTTCAAGGGCAAGACCTTCAGCCACATGAACAGCCGCCAGGTGGCCGAGATGGGCGTGGCGCGCACCTTTCAGAACCTGGCGCTCTTCAAGGGAATGAGCGTGCTGGACAACATCATGAGCGGGCGCAACCTGCGCATGAAGACCAACATCTTCCAGCAGGCGATGTACTTCGGGGCTGCGGCACGAGAAGAAAGCGAGCACCGCGAGGTGGTCGAAAAGATCATCGATTTCCTGGAGATCCAGGCGGTGCGCAAGACCCCCGTGGGCCGCCTGCCGTATGGCTTGCAAAAACGCGTGGACCTGGGCCGCGCGTTGGCGATGGAGCCGCAGGTGCTGCTGCTCGACGAGCCGATGGCCGGCATGAATGTCGAAGAGAAGCAGGACATGAGCCGCTTCATCCTCGATGTCAACGACGAATACGGCACCACCATCGTGTTGATCGAACACGACATGGGCGTGGTGATGGACATTTCGGATCGCGTGGTGGTGCTGGACTACGGCAAGAAGATCGGCGACGGCACGCCCGACGAGGTGCGCGCCAATCCCGATGTCATCAGCGCTTACCTCGGCGCGAGCCACTGAAGTCGCGGGACGGAACCAGATGGGCTTTTTTCTCGAAACCCTGCTCGGCGGCTTGATGACCGGCATGCTCTATTCGCTGGTCGCGCTCGGCTTCGTGCTGATCTTCAAGGCCAGCGGGGTCTTCAACTTCGCACAGGGCGCGATGGTGCTGTTTGCCGCGCTGGCCATGGCGCGCTTTGCCGGCTGGTTTCCGCAGTTGCTGGGCTTCGACAGCTTGCTGCTGGCCAACCTGCTCGGCTTTGCGGCGGCTCTGGTGGTGATGATCGCTGTGGCCTGGATCGTCGAGCGGTTGGTGCTGCGCCACCTCGTCAATCAGGAAGGCGTGACCTTGCTGATGGCCACGCTGGGCATCGCCTATTTCCTGGAAGGCTTGGGGCAGACGATCTTCGGCAACAACATCTACACGATCGACATCGGCTTGCCGAAAGACCCGGTGTTCATCCTCGACACCATGTTCCCGGGCGGGCTGCTGATCAACAAGGAAGACCTGTATGCCGCGTTGATCGCCGCCGCGCTGGTCGCCGCGCTGTCGCTGTTTTTCCAGAAGACCGCCACCGGCCGCGCCCTGCGCGCGGTGGCCGACGACCACCAGGCCGCGCAATCGATCGGCATTCCGTTGTCTCGCATCTGGGTGATCGTCTGGAGCGTGGCCGGCTTCACGGCCCTGGTGGCCGGCATGATCTGGGGCAGCAAGCTCGGTGTGCAGTTCAGCCTGTCGCTGGTGGCGCTGAAAGCGCTGCCAGTGGTGATATTGGGAGGCCTGACCTCGGTGCCCGGCGCGATCGTCGGAGGCCTGCTGATCGGCGTCGGCGAGAAGTTGTCGGAGGTCTACATCGGCCCCTTCTTCGGCGGCGGCATCGAGATCTGGTTCGCCTACGTGCTGGCGCTGGCGTTCCTGCTGATCCGGCCGCAAGGGTTGTTCGGCGAAAAGATCATCGACCGGGTCTGACCATGATTTACAGAGAAAACGGTCAGTTCAAGACCACGTATCGATCCGACTCGCAGGTCTTTCCGATCCTGCAGGACCGGATCTTTATCGGCCTGTTCCTGGCCGTGGCATTCGTGCTGGTGCCGCTGTTCGCATCCGAGTACCTGTTTCGCGCGATCCTGATTCCGTTTCTGATCCTGTCGCTGGCGGCACTGGGCCTCAACATCCTGGTCGGCTACTGCGGCCAGATCTCGCTCGGCACCGGGGCCTTCATGGCAGTCGGCGCGTATGCGGCTTACAACTGCCAGGTGCGGATCGACGGCATGCCGGTGGTGGTTTCACTGCTGCTGGGCGGCTTGGCGGCCACGGTCGTCGGCGTGTTGTTCGGCATTCCCAGCCTGCGCATCAAGGGCCTTTACCTGGCGGTGGCCACGCTGGCTGCGCAGTTCTTCGTCGACTGGGCCGCATTGCGACTGTCCTGGGTCACCAACGGTTCGTCGTCGGGCTCGGTGGGCGTGGCCGGCCTCGACTTCTTCGGCCTGGCGGTCAACACCCCGGTGTCGAAGTACTTGTTCTGCCTCGGCTTCCTGGTGGTGTTCGCGGTGCTGGCCAAGAACCTGGTGCGGGGCCACATCGGCCGCGAATGGATGGCCATCCGCGACATGGACGTGGCGGCTGCAGTGATCGGCATCCGCCCGGTCTACGCCAAACTCACCGCCTTCGCGGTCAGCAGCTTCATCGTCGGCGTGGCTGGCGGGTTGTGGGGCTTCGTGCACCTGTGCTCATGGGAGCCGGCTGCCTTCAACGTCAACCGCTCGTTCGACCTGCTGTTCATGGTGATCATCGGCGGGCTGGGCTCGATCATGGGCAGCTTCTTCGGCGCTGCCTTCATCGTGGTATTGCCGATCGTCCTGGACAACCTGCCTTACTGGTTCGGCATCCCGGTCGACACTGCATTGGCCGCACACCTGACCTTCATGATCTTCGGTGCGTTGATCATCTTCTTTCTCATCAAGGAGCCGCACGGCATCGCGCGGCTCTGGTCCACCGCCAAGGAAAAGCTCAGGCTGTGGCCTTTTCCCCATTGACTGCTCTCGATCGACGTTCCCGTTTTTGTTCGGCACTTGAGATTCACAAGGAGATACCCATGAAATTCGCGACCCTCGCACTCACCGGCCTCGCCCTGCTGTCCACCGCCGGCGCCAGCTACGCCCAGGCCAAGGAGCAGTTCATTCCGCTGCTGGTCTACCGCACCGGGCCATACGCTCCCAACGGCACACCGTGGGCCAACGGCAAGCAGGACTACATCAAGATGACCAATGCTCGCGACGGCGGCATCAACGGGGTCAAGCTGACCTATGAGGAATGCGAAACCGGCTATGCCACCGACAAGGGTGTCGAATGCTACGAACGCCTGAAGGGAAAGAGCACCGGCGCGTCGTTCATCGACCCGCAGTCGACCGGCATCACCTTCGCGCTGACTGCCAAGGCACCGGGCGACAAGATTCCGCTGCTCACGCTCGGCTACGGGCTCAGTGCATCGGCCGATGGCGGTGTCTTCAAGTGGAACTTTCCGTTGATGGGCAGCTACTGGACCGCAGCCGACATCCTGATCCAGCATCTGGGCAAGAAGGAAGGCGGGCTCGACAAGCTAAAGGGCAAGAAGATCGCCCTCGTCTACCACGACAGCCCGTTCGGCAAGGAGCCGATCCCGGCGCTGCAGGAGCGCGCCAAGACGCACGGCTTCGACCTGCAACTGATTCCGGTGACGGCACCCGGCGTCGAGCAGAAGAGCGCCTGGCTGCAGGTGCGCCAGAGCCGCCCGGACTATGTGCTGCTGTGGGGCTGGGGCGTGATGAACAGCACCGCGCTGAAGGAAGCGCAAGCCACCGGCTACCCGCGCGAGAAGATGTACGGCGTGTGGTGGGCCGGTGCAGAGCCTGACGTGAAAGACGTGGGTGAAGGCGCCAAGGGCTACAACGCGCTGACCCTGAACACCGCCGGCACTTCCCCTAAGGTGATCCAGGACATCCTGAAGTATGTCCACGACAAGGGCCAGGGCACCGGGCCGAAGGACGAGGTCGGAAGCGTGCTCTACACGCGCGGCGTGATGATCCAGATGCTGGGCCAGGAAGCGATCCGCGCGGCGCAAGAACGCTTCGGCAAGGGCAAGGTCATGACCAGCGAACAAGTCCGCTGGGGCTTCGAGAACCTGAACCTGGACCAGAAGCGGCTCGACGCGCTGGGCTTCAAGGGCGTGATGCAGCCGGTGTCGACCTCTTGCCTGGACCACATGGGTTCGGAGTCGGCGCGGGTGCAGACCTGGGACGGGAGCAAGTGGAACTTCTCGTCTGACTTCATCAACGCCGACAACCAAATCCTGAAGCCGATGATCCGGGCTGCGGCCGACAAATACGCGAGTGAGAAGAATCTGACTCGCCGCCCGCCGGCCGATTGCGACAAATAAGCTTTAAGGTAGCAGCGTGGCGAACCCGGCATTGACCGAGAAGAGCCGCGGAACCGGCTCTGCCGGGCCGCAGGCGAGCGCCCCCTCGGGGGGCAGCGACCGCCAGGGAGCGTGGGGGCCTCCATTACTGGACGTCAACGGCATCGAGGTCATCTACAACCACGTGATCCTGGTGCTGAAGGGCGTCAGCCTGCGGGTGCCTGAAGGCGCCGTGGTGGCCTTGCTGGGTGGCAACGGCGCCGGCAAGACCACCACCTTGCGTGCGATCAGCAACCTGCTGGCCGGCGAGCGAGGCGAGGTCACCAAGGGCAGCATCGAGTTGCGCGGTCAGCGGATCGAGAAGCTGTCGACGTCGGAGATGGTCAACCGCGGGGTGGTGCAGGTGATGGAAGGTCGGCATTGCTTTGCGCACCTGACGATCGAAGAGAACCTGCTCACGGGCGCCTACACGCGCAAGGACGGCAAGGCCGCGGTGGCTACCACACTCGAGAAGGTTTATGGCTACTTTCCGCGGCTGAAGACCCGGCGCAGCAGCCAGGCGGCGTACACGTCGGGTGGCGAGCAGCAGATGTGCGCCATCGGCCGCGCACTGATGGCCAACCCGACGATGGTGCTGCTGGACGAACCCAGCATGGGGCTCGCGCCGCAGTTGGTCGAAGAGGTGTTCGAGATCGTGCGCGACCTGAACACGCGCGAGAAAGTCACCTTCCTGCTGGCCGAGCAGAACACCAACATGGCGCTGCGCTATGCCGACCACGGCTACATCCTGGAAAGCGGTCGCATCGTGATGGAAGGTGCGGCCAAGGACCTGCGCGAGAACGAAGACGTCAAGGAGTTCTATCTCGGGATGGGCGGTGGCGACGGTGACGGCGAACGGCGCAGTTTCAAGGACGTGAAGAGCTACAAGCGCCGCAAGCGCTGGATCAACTAGTCCCGTGGCGCCCGCGGCGGGCGCTCGACCGTGATCTGGCTGCGCCGGTCAGTGAGGATGCTGTGGACGACGACCTCTCTGGTGGCTTCGCGCCACCGCCTTTCAAACCGGATGCGGCGCTGTTGCAATTGCAGCGTGCGTTGCGGGACCTGAAGCTGAGCCCCCGCGGCGATGGCTTCGAGATGCGCAGCAAGCGGTTTGCCGAACTGCGTGTCGACGGCGATGCGGTAGCGGCGGGCATCGTCAGGAAGCCGGCGCTGACGCCCGAATGGGACCGCATGCGCATCACGTCGCCGACCGAGCAACGCAAGTGGCTCGATGAGGTCAAGCGCCGATTAACACGTTGGGAACGCGACGATTGATCGCCGGGTCCGCTAACGATGAGAAGCCGAACAAGATGAACGAACAATGAACGAACACTACGACGCGCTGGAAACACGCGACCCGGCGCAGCGCGAAGCCATGCTGATGGCCGTGTTGCCAGCACAGGTCCGAACCGCTCAGGCCACGGCCGGGTTCGCACCCGACCTGGCCGACATCGACGCTGCCGAAATCGGCACCCGGACTGCGCTCGCCCGCTTGCCGGTAACCCGCAAGCACCAGTTGCTCGAACGCCAGCAGGCGGCACGCGACGGCACTGCCGGCGACCCCTTCGGCGGCATGTCGGCGATCGGCTGGCGCGGCATCGGTGCCGCCCGCATCGCCCGCCGCGTGTTCCAGTCGCCCGGCCCGATCTATGAACCCGAGGGCCACGCGGCCGACTACTGGCGCCTGGCACGGGCACTGTTCGCTGCCGGCATCCGCGCTGGCGACCTGGTTCACAACAGCTTCAGCTACCACCTGACCCCTGCCGGCTCGATGATGGAAACCGGCGCCCAGGCCCTCGGCTGCGTGGTGTTCCCGGGCGGGGTCGGCAACACCGAGCTGCAACTGCAGGCGCTGCGTGACCTGGGCGCCGACGCCTATTGCGGGACGCCGAGCTTCCTGCGCATTCTGCTGGACAAGGCCGACGCAGAGGGTGTGGCGTTGCCGCGCCTGAAACACGCACTGGTCAGCGGCGAAGCCTTTCCGCCGAGCCTGCGCGATGCGTTCGCCAACAGCGGGGTCGATGCTTTCCAGGCCTATGCCACCGCCGATGTGGGCTGCATCGCTTACGAGACGGCAGCGCGGCAGGGATTGGTGCTGGCCGAGAACCTGATCGTCGAGATCGTGCGACCCGGCACCGACGACCTGGTGCCTGAGCCCGAGTCGGGCACCGCACCCGAAGTCGGCGAGGTCGTCGTCACCGTGCTCAACCCCGACTATCCGCTGCTGCGCTTTGGCACTGGCGACTTGTCGGCGCTGCTGCCGGGCACCTGCCCGACGGGGCGCACCAACCACCGCATCCGCGGCTGGCTCGGTCGCGCCGACCAGACCGCCAAGGTGCGCGGCATGTTCGTCCACCCGTCACAAGTGGCGCAAGTGCTGAAGCGCCACCCCGAAGTCATCCGCGCCCGGCTCGTGATCGAAGGCGAGATGGCCAACGACCGCATGACCCTGCATGCCGAATGTGCTGTCGCGCCCGCAGGGCTGCAGGCCGCGCTGGCGCAGAGCCTGCGCGACATCACCAAATTGCGCGCCGAGGTCGCCTGCCACGCGCCGGGCACCCTGGCCAACGACGGTCGAGTGATCGAAGACCAGCGCAGCCTGGCCTGAGCCCCCGCGATCGCGCCCCTCAGGCCACCCGCAGCGGAATCGTCACCGGCCCGTCGTTGACCAGGTGCACCTGCATGTGGGCACCGAACACGCCGGCCTGCACGTCGCTGTGGCGTTCGCGGGCCAGCCCCAGCAACTGGTCGTACAGCGCGCGGCCCTGAGCGGCCGGCGCCGCGCCACCGAAGCCCGGTCGCAGCCCCGATCGGGTGTCGGCTGCGAGCGTGAACTGAGACACCAGCAGCAGCCCCCCACCGACATCCTGCAGGCTGCGGTTCATCTTGCCGGCATCGTCGGCAAAGATCCTCAGCCGCAGCAGCTTGTCGAGCAGCCGATCGGCCTGCACCACCGTGTCGGCGGGCTCCGCGCACACCAGCACCAACAGACCGGTACCGATCGACCCGACCACCGCTTCATCGATTTCCACCCGTGCGGAACGAACCCGCTGCAGCAGCGCGATCACGGCACGGTTGCGGGGCCGGTGAATGCACGGTCAGTCATGGCGCGGCCGGTCATCGCGCGACCCATCATTGCGCGACCGCTTCTTCGTCGAGCGCGGCCTCGGGCGGGTCCGGCTCGTGGGTGCGCGCTTCGACATCCAGCGGCAGCAACTCGATCGTGGCCCGCAGCCCAGGCACCGCTTCCATCAGCGCCTGCTCGACCTCGGCACGCAGCGCCGCCGCGCGGCGCAGGGTCCAGCTGGCGGGCATGTGCAGGTGCAGGTCGATGAAGCGCCGCTGCCCGGCACGCCGCGTCACGATGTGGTCGAAGCGGATGTCGTGCCGGTCGAAACCGCGCAGCACCTGGTCGATGCGCTCGCGCGTCTGCGGCGAGATCGCTTCATCCATCAGGCCTGATGCCGAGCGCATCACCAGAGACCCCCCTTCGCGCAGGATGTTCAGCGCCACCGCGATCGCGACCACCGGGTCCAGCCACTGCCAGCCGGTGGCCTTGACCGCCAGCAGACCCACCACCACGCCGACCGAAGTCCAGACATCGGTGTAGAGGTGCCGGGCATCGCCTTCCAGCGCCACCGACCCCACCGCCCGCGCCTTGCGCAGCATCGACCATGCCAGCACGCCGTTCATGATCGAGCTGACCACCGACAGCGAGAGCCCGAGCCCCACCGCATCCAGCGGCTGGGGGTTCATGAGCCTCTGCACTGCGGCCCAGACGATGCCGAGCGCCGCCGCAAAGATCAGCACGCCTTCGAAGCCGCTGGAGAAGTATTCGGCCTTGTGGTGGCCGTAGGGATGTTCGTCGTCGGGAGGGCGCGCCGCAATCGTCACCATCGCCAGCGCGAACACGGCGCCGGCCAGGTTGACCAGCGACTCCAGTGCATCCGACAGCAGGCTGACGCTGCCGCTGACCCACCATGCTGCGGTCTTCAGCGCGATCGTGGCCAGCGCCACGCCGATCGAGATCTTCAGGTAGGCGCCGACTCGCATCGAAAGACGTGACAGCGGTCCGGCGCTCAGGCCTGCAGCGTCACGCGCGCAAACCGGCGCTTGCCGACCTGCACCACACAGGTGCCGGCGGCCACGCGCAGCGCCTTGTCGCTGACCACCTCACCATCGATGCGCACCCCGCCCTGCTCGACCATGCGCATCGCTTCGCTGGTGGAAGGCACCAGGCCAGCCTGCTTGAGCAGCGCGCCGATGGCCAATGGCGCGCCATGCAGGGTCAGCTCGGGCATCGATTCCGGGGCACCGCCCGCCGCCCGGTTGCGGAAGTCGGCTTCGGCGACTTCGGCCGCCGTGGCATCGTGGAAACGGGTGGTGATCTCGCGCGCCAGCATCACCTTGGCATCCATCGGGTTGCGGCCGCCGGCAATTTCGGCCTTCAGTGCCGCGATCTCTGCTTCGGGACGGAACGACAGCAGAGTGAAGTATTTCCACATCAGCCCGTCGCTGATCGACAGCAGCCGGGCGAACATGGTGTTGGCCGGGTCGGTGATGCCGATCGTGTTGCCCTTGCTCTTGGACATCTTCTCGACGCCGTCGGTACCTTCCAGGAGCGGCATCGTCAGGATGCACTGCGGCACCTGCCCCGACTCCTGCTGCAGCGAACGGCCCACCAGCAGGTTGAACTTCTGATCGGTGCCGCCAAGCTCCAGGTCGCTTTTCAGCGCCACCGAGTCGTAGCCCTGCATCAACGGGTAGAGCAGCTCGTGCACCGAGATCGGCGTGCCCGCCTTGTAGCGCTTGGTGAAATCGTCGCGCTCCAGCATGCGCGCGACCGTGTACTTGGCCGCCAGCTCGATCATGCCGCGCGCACCGAGCGGGTCGCTCCACTCGCTGTTGCGGCGGATCTCGGTCTTCTCGCGGTCCAGCACCACGCCCGCTTGACGGTAGTAGGTGGCGGCGTTGGCCTCGATCTGTTCGCGCGTCAGCGGCGGGCGGGTGGCGTTGCGGCCCGAGGGGTCGCCGATCATGGCCGTGAAGTCGCCGATCAGGAAGATCACGGTGTGACCCAGGTCCTGCAGCTGGCGCATCTTGTTGAGCACCACCGTGTGGCCCAGGTGCAGGTCGGGCGCCGTCGGGTCGAGCCCGAATTTGATGCGCAAGGGCACGCCCGTGGTGGCCGAGCGCAGCAGCTTGGTCTGCCATTCCGCCAACGGCAGCAGTTCCTCGCACCCTCGCAGGCTGGTGGCGAGCGCGGCGCGAATTCGCTCGTCGTCCACCGAGGCCTGCTTGGCCGGGCTGGCATCGTTCTGCAGGGAATCCGAGGGGTTCAGGAGCAGGTCCGGCATGGCAAAGGAAGAAATCCTCTTAAGAACCGTGGAAAAGGGCCATATGCCGAAAGTGGTGGCTATACTGCGGGCTCCCCCGGATTGGGGGGTGTCCGATAGCAATATCAGACCTGTCCGACGACTTGGCGCTCGAAACGTGTGCCGTAGCCGGAGCGCTGCAGGGCGTCGATCGCGCCTGTGGCCAATGGCAGCTGATTCTAGTGGACGGTCACCGGTCGGCAACGTCGCCCGGCTCGCAGCAGCGGACCGTTCTTGCAGAACCGGTTGCGGCCGCGCCCCAGGGTGCGCCGTGGCTTCCAACCACATTGGGCTGGCCCGTGCAGCAACCTTCAGATTCCGCCCTGCAAGGCGTTTTCTTTTTCACCCGACGCTTTACCCAACGACACAGCAAGGCCCTGGTGGCTTCTGCATTCACCGCACTGACCGGATTTGCGGTCACCGCGGTCGCAGTCGCTCCGATGATGCCGGACGCCGCCCTGTTGCCGCAGCGGCTGGTGGTCGAGGCCGTGGTTCCGGCAGGCATGGACGCACAGCTCGCGGCGCTCGCCGCCGTGGACTTGCCGCTGAGCCGCGGCGACATCACCCGTTCCACCGACACCGCTGACGCGCTGCTCAGCCGCCTCGGCGTGCGCGATGCCGCCGCCGCGGTGTTTCTTCGCACCGACCCGGTGGCTCGCCTGGTGCTGGCCGGGCGCGGCGGCAAGATGGTGCAGGCCGAAACCGCATCCGACGGCAGCCTGACCCAACTCACGGCGCGCTTTCCGGCCCTCGACGGCGAACAGGCCCGCACCCATTTCACGCGCCTGACGATGGCGCAGGTTAGCGGTCAGTGGCAGGCCCGGATCGAAACGGCGCCGTTCGAAACCCGGACCCGGCTTGCCAGCGGCACCATCAAGACTTCGCTGTTCGCTGCCACCGACGAAGCCAATGTGCCCGACGCAGTGGCTGCGCAACTGGCCGAGATCTTCTCCACCGACATCGACTTCCGCCGCGAACTGCGCAAGGGCGACACTTTCAGCCTGCTGTACGAAACCCTGACCGCCGACGGTGAACCCGTCGCCTGGGGCGACGGCATCGGCCGCGTGCAGGCGGCAGAGTTCGTCAACGACGGCAAAGCCCAGCATGCGATCTGGTACAGCGGGGCCGACGGCCGCGGCGCCTATTTCGATATCGACGGCGCCAGCAAGAGCCGCGCCTTCTTGTCCAGCCCGCTGGCGTTCTCGCGCGTGACCTCAGGTTTCGCGATGCGCTTTCATCCGCTGCTGCAAAGCTGGCGCCAGCACCTGGGGGTCGACTACGCGGCACCCACCGGCACCGAAGTGCGGGTGGTGGGCGACGGTGTGGTCGAGTTTTCCGGGGTCCAGAACGGCTATGGCAACGTCGTCAAGGTCAGCCATGCCAACAAACGCGACACCCTCTACGCCCACCTGAGCCGAATCGACGTCAAGAAGGGCCAGCGGGTACAGAAGGGCCAGAGCCTGGGCGCGGTGGGCAGCACCGGGTGGGCGACCGGCCCGCATCTGCATTTCGAGTTCATGATCGGCGACCAGCATCAGGACCCGCTGATGATCGCCAAGGGCAGCGAATCGATTCCAATGGCGCCAGCGTCACGACCCCGCTTTCTGGAAACGGTGCGCACTGTGCAGCTGGCGCTCGACGTGGCGCAGACGCTGGGCACGATGCACGCGCAGGCCGACTAGCCCCTGCGCTGGCCGGTCAGGCCGCTGATTTCCTGATTGCGTTGCCGGTTCCGGTTTGATGGGTTGGTTCATCGGCCTGATGTCGGGCACCTCGCTCGACGGGGTCGATGCCGTGCTGGCCTGGCACGGTCCTGACTCCCCATTGCCATCGATGTCAAACACGCACTCGGCACCGCCTGGCAGGCAGGTGCCCCAGGCGGCACACCATCTGCATCTGCCGATGCCGGCCGATCTGCGCGCCGAACTGCTGGCGCTCAACCGCAGTGGCGATGACGAGATTCACCGCGCCGCGTTGGCGGCCAATGCGCTGGTGAAGCTTTATGCCGAAGCTGTCGGCCGCTTGCTGCAGCCTTCAGGCCTGCAGGCGCAAGACATCGAGGCCATCGGCGCCCACGGCCAGACCGTGCGCCACCGCCCCGGCGAGTTCGACGGCACCGGCTACACCGTGCAACTCATGAACGGCGCCCTGCTGGCCGAGACGTGCGGAATCGACGTGGTCTGCGACTTCCGCAGCCGCGATGTCGCCGCGGGCGGCCAGGGCGCACCGTTGGTGCCGGCCTTCCATGCCGCCTGCTTCGCCGAGCCGGGACGCGACGTGGCGGTGCTGAACCTGGGCGGCATCGCCAACCTGAGTCTGCTGGGAGCCGATGGCAGCGTGGGGGGCTTCGACACCGGCCCCGGCAATGTGTTGATGGACCTGTGGTGCCAGCGGCACCTGAAGCAGCCATTCGATGCCGACGGCGCCTGGGCCGCAGGCGGCACCGTCGAAGAGTCCCTGCTGCAGCGGTGGCTCGATTCAGAGCCCTACTTTCATCTGATGCCGCCCAAGAGCAGTGGGCGTGATCTGTTCAACATCGAATGGCTCGACAGCCGGCTGGCCGGCACCGACGCAGCGCCGCGCGACCTGATGGCAACCCTGCTCGAATTGACGGCCCGCAACGTGGTGCAGCACTTGCTGCAACATGCCCCCCGCACCACCGACCTGCTGGTGTGCGGCGGTGGCGCCAACAACGTCCGCTTGATGGCTCGCCTGCACCACCTGCTGGGGGCCGGTGTGCGCGTCAGCTGCACGGCTGTCGACGGGTTGCCGCCTGATCAGGTCGAAGCGATGGCTTTCGCATGGCTGGCCGCTGCCAACCTCGCCCGCGTCACGGGCAACCACCCGGCAGTCACTGGCGCGAAGGGCCCGCGCGTGCTGGGATCGCTATACCCGGCGCAGTAGTCGCACGGTAGGCGCAAGGGCCGAAAAAGCCTACGCCGAAAACGACGACCCGCAACCGCAGGTGGTGGTGGCATTCGGGTTCTTGATCACGAACTGTGCACCCTGCAGATCTTCCTTGTAGTCGATCTCGGCACCGCCCAGATACTGCAGGCTCATGGCGTCGATCAGCAGCGTGACGCCGTTCTTGGCCATGCTGGTGTCGTCGTCATTGACGACTTCGTCGAAGGTGAAGCCGTACTGGAACCCTGAACACCCTCCACCCTGCACGAATACCCGCAGTTTCAGGTCCGGGTTGCCCTCTTCATCGACCAGCTGTTTGACTTTGTCGGCGGCGCTGTCGGTGAAGACCAGCGGCGGCGGCATGTCGTCGGCGACGGGGGCGGTAATTTGGGCAACTGCATTCATGGGTCGGGCTCCTGTTCAGGCGCTTGCATCGGCGCTTGCATCGGCACCATGGTACGCGCAGGGCAAAGACATGGGGTGCATCGCACCCTAAAGCAAGGGCGCCGTGGCGCCCTTGGAGATTGCAGTCGACACCGACAGCCGCCGCTGGCAGCCGAAAAGCCAGCCAGGCGCCGAAGCTCCGACCGCGGCCGATCAGCGCTTGCTGAACTGCTTGCGGCGGCGGGCGCCGTGCAAGCCGACCTTCTTGCGCTCGACCTCGCGCGCATCACGCGTCACATCGCCGGCGCGGCTCAATTCGGGCTTGAGCGCGGCGTCGTAGTCGATCAGTGCGCGGGTGATGCCGTGGCGCACCGCACCGGCCTGCCCCGATTCACCGCCGCCCTGAACGTTGATCTTGATGTCGAAGGCGTCGTTGTTCGCAGTCAGCAGCAGCGGCTGGCGAATGATCATGATCGACGTCAGGCGACCGAAATAGTCGTCGATCGTCTTGCCGTTGACCATGATCTGGCCGCTGCCCTTCTTGATGAATACGCGAGCCACGCTCGATTTGCGACGGCCGGTGCCGTAGTTCCAAAGTCCGATCATCGTGTCTCCTTCAGAATTCCAGCGGCTTGGGCTGCTGGGCGGCATGCGGGTGGCTGTCGCCGGCATAGACCTTCAGCTTCTTGACCATCGCGTACCCCAGCGGGCCTTTGGGCAACATGCCCTTGACCGCCTTTTCCAGCGCGCGGCCGGGGTGCTTGGCCTGCATGTCCTTGAACGCGGTGGCATAAATGCCGCCCGGATAGCCGGAATGCCGGTAGTAGATCTTGTCGGTGGCCTTGGCCCCCGTGACTCGGATCTTGTCGGAGTTGACGACGATGATGAAATCACCGGTGTCGACGTGAGGCGTGTAGATGGCCTTGTGTTTTCCGCGCAAACGGCGTGCTGCTTCGCTGGCAATACGTCCGAGCACCTTGTCGGTGGCGTCAATCACAAACCACTCGTGCTTCACCTCGGCCGGTTTGGCGCTGAAGGTCTTCATGAGGGTCTTCCAATTTGCCCGTGGGCATATGACGGTCGAACCCGGAATTGCATGGCACCATCGGCATCCTCGGCGCTGCTTGGAGCGGCCCGAAACTTGGCGTTTCGGGTCGATGCAGCCTCTCGAATGCCAGGAACGACGGAACCGTGTAACCCAAGGCAGACCCGCGCGAAAACCGCACGGGCACTCTCCAGACCGATTTCAGGAGAGCCCATGAGTGTATACCGCAAAGCGACCACCGCCGGCAGGGTCAGATGGCCCCACACCGCGGACTTGAGTGTTAACCCTAAGTCGTTGCCATACGATGCGGCATGCAAGCCATCCGCAACCCGATGGTCGGACCTCAAGGTCACGACCCGAACGCCATCCTGATGGCGAACCCCAACGACGACGTGCTGAATGCCGCGCTGCCAACCGACCGTGTTCGGTCGTCGCATGCGGCCCGAAGTTGGGTTCCGATCCGCACCCTGACGCCACCCGACCGCACCCGGGTGCTGGAGCACCTGCTGGCGCTGGACACCGACGACCGGGTCCTGCGTTTCGGGCACGTCGCCAGCGACGATCGCATCGCTCGCTATGTCGAGCAACTGGACTTCGAGCGCGATTTGATCTTCGGGGTTTTCGACCGCAGCCTGCGGCTGGTGGCGCAGGCACACCTGGCGTTCGGGCATGAAGCCGCTGCAGCCGAAACCGCAGGCGATGTTGAAGCAGGCGAAGCCGAGTTCAGCCTGTCGGTGCTGCCACGCTCGCGCGGCCAGGGCATGGGGTCGCTGCTGTTCGACCATGCCGTGACGGCGGCGCGCAACCGCGGCGTGCGCCGCTTGTGGATCCATCTGCTGCGCGAGAACGCGGCGATGCTGGCGATCGTGCGTCGCAGTGGTGCGCAGATCGATTTCGACGGCGTCGATGCCACCGCCCAGTTGCAGTTGCCCGCAGAGTCGCTGCTGTCGCGGATCGACGAGCGCATCGGCCACCGTGCGGCCGAACTCGACTACCGACGCAAGTTGCGGGAGTTGAGGATCGACCTGCTGAAGCCCGCGGCGCGCTGACCGCGGCTTCAAGACGCTGCCGGTGGTGCGGTAGCTGTCGTTCCGCTCACGGGGTTGGGGGGATCGACAAAGCCGGGTGCGGCTACCATCCGCGCCACGTGACGGGTATGGCTGTTCGCCAGCCGACGCCCGGACCGACGCAAGCCCAGCCACCAGCCGCCCATGCCACAGACTGTCCCGCTGATCCTGGCCTCGTTGTCGCTTGCGCTGCTGATGGGGGCATGGCTGCTGTGGCGCCTGAGCGCGCGCCAACTCCGAGGTGCGGCGCTTCCAGCCGAATGGGCACTCACGGCGCGGCCGGTTTTCAGTTCCGACGAGCGCCGGGTCGACCGCCAACTGCGAGAAGCCCTGCCCCACCACGTCGTGCTGGCGAAGCTGCCATTGGTGCGGTTCTGCCAGCCCACCGATCCGCAGGAGGGGCGCTACTGGCATCGGCTGCTCGGCAGCATCCATGTCGGCTTTGCGATCTGCAGTGCCAACGGTCGGGTCCTGGCCGCCATCGACCTTGAAGGTCCGCGCATCGGTTCGCTCCGTTCGCTGCAGATCAAGCAAGCCGTGCTGTCGGCCTGCCGCGTGCGCTACCTGCGGTGCCTGTCCGACCATCTGCCGTCGGGGGCAGAGCTGCAACTGCTGCTGCCGCAGTTCGCGGCCGCTGCACGCGGGCCATTGCCCGCGCCGACCCAAAGTGCTGCCCGCGAGAGCCTGCATGCCGCGGCGTCGCGGCGCCACGAGCGGCGCACGCTGTGGCAGGACTCCGGGTCGCTGCAGGACTCGTTCTTCGGTGTCGACGACGGACGCAGCGAGCTCGGTC
>JBDSMV010000248.1:0-3971 GCA_039915715.1 Rubrivivax sp.
CCAGGAGCAGGCCAGCCGCGACGCTTTGCTGTCGCGCCTGACCACGCGTGAATCGCAGGTGCTGGAACGCATCGTCGCCGGCCGTCTCAACAAGCAGATCGCCGACGATCTGGGCATCAGCATCAAGACGGTCGAAGCGCATCGCGCCAACATCATGGAAAAGCTCAACGCCAATACCGTCGCCGATCTCTTGAAAATTGCGCTGGGTGCGCAGACCATCAAGGCCTGACGGTCCTGGCTGCAGCCACCGCCTGTCCACTTGAGGCCGCGTGATGCGGCCTCTTGCATTTGCGTCCCCCGTTGCATCCGCTTGACCGGTTTCATGACTGCGCAGTTGATCGACGGAATTGCCTTGTCTGCCCGGCTGCGCGCCGAGGTCGGCGAACGCGCCGCCGCGTTGACCGCAGCCGGCCGCAAACCCGGTCTGGCGGTGATCCTGGTCGGTGACGACCCGGCCAGCGCCATCTATGTGCGCCACAAGGTCAAGGCCTGTGCCGAACACGGCCTGCATTCGGTGCTCGAACGCCACCCGGCCAGCCTGCCCGAAGCCGAACTGCTCGCCCGCATCGGCATGTTGAACGCCGACCCCGCCATTCACGGCATCCTGGTGCAGATGCCGCTGCCGCGGCACATCGATGCGCGCAAGGTCATCGCCGCCATCGACACTGCCAAGGATGTCGACGGTTTCTCGCTGCATTCGGCAGGCGCCTTGCTCACCGGCAGTCCGGGCCTGCGGCCGGCCACGCCGTACGGCTGCATGGAGCTGATTCGCAGCACCGGCATCGACCTGCGCGGCAAGCGCGCAGTGGTCGTCGGGCGCAGCAACACGGTCGGCAAGCCGATGGCGCTGTTGCTCTTGCAAGCCGACGCCACTGTCACCCTGTGCCACAGCGCAACGCCGGACCTTGCAACCCACACCGTCGATGCCGATGTGGTGGTGGTGGCCGTCGGCCGCCGCCACACGCTGACCGCGCCGATGGTCAAGCCCGGCGCGGTCGTGATCGACGTTGGCATGAACCGCATCCCCGAAGGCGAGGCCGACGCGGGCAAGCTGTGCGGCGATGTCGATTTCGGCGCTGTGCGCGAGGTCGCCGGCTGGATCACCCCGGTGCCCGGCGGGGTCGGACCCATGACGATCACGATGTTGCTGGTCAACACCCTGCAGGCTGCGGAGGCCACCCTATGAGCACAGAAATCAATCCCCTGCTGGAACCCACCGACCCGCCCGACTTCGCGGCCATCCGGCCCGAACACATCACGCCGGCCATCGATGCTTTGCTGGCTGCGGCCGAAGCCGGTCTGGAACGCGCGGTGGGTCCCGACGTGCTGCCCGACTACGACGCACTGGCGCTGGTGCTGGACGTTCCGGTCGAACGGCTGATGAGCGCCTGGGGCCAGGTTTGCCACCTGCAAGCCGTGGCCGATACCAAGGCGCTGCGCGCCGCGCATGCCGAAAACCTGCCCCGCATCATCGACTTCGGCACCCGGCTCGGCTCCGACCCGCGGCTTTATGCCAAGACCCGGGCGGTCGCAGAGGGTGCGGTCGACAGACCAGGCCAACCACTCGACGCCGAGCGCCGCAAGACGCTCGACAACGCGCTGCGCGATTTCGTGCTCGGCGGCGCCGAACTGCAGGGCGATGCCCGCAGCCGCTATGCCGCCATCCAAGACCGCAGCGGCGCGCTGTCCCAGGCTTTCGGCGAGCATGTGCTGGACGCCACCGACGCCTACACGCTCGACGTGTCCGAGTCACGGCTGGCCGGGGTGCCCGACGACGTACGGGCCACTGCACGCGCCACGGCGGAGGCAGCCGGCAGGTCGGGCGACGCAGAAGGTTGCAGGCTCACGCTGCAGGCCCCCTGTTACGGCCCGGTGCTGAGGCTGGCCGACGACCGCGATCTGCGCGAACAGCTCTACCGCGCCTATGCCACACGGGCCAGCGAGTTCGGCCCGGCAGCGCTCGACAACAGCGCGCTGATGCAGGAACTGCTGCAACTGCGCCACGAAGAAGCCGCGCTGCTGGGTCACGCCACCTATGCCGACCTGGCGCTGACGCCGAAGATGGCGCGTTCGCCACGGGAAGTGCTGGACTTCGTCCGCGACCTGGTGCGGCGCGCCAAACCCGCGGCGGTGGCCGAGCTTGCGGAACTCAAGCGGTTCGCGGCCAGCGAACTGGGCCTGCCCGATCTGCAAGCGTGGGACCGGTCGTATGCCAGCGAGAAGCTCAAACAGTCACGCTATGCCTTCAGTGGCGAAGAACTGCGGCGCTACTTCACCGAACCGCAGGTGCTGAAGGGCCTGTTCGATCTGCTGGAAACCTTGTTCGAGGTTTCGATACGCGCCGACAGCGCACCGGTGTGGCATCCGGGCGTGCGCTACTTCCGCCTCTGGCGCGGCGACACCGCGATCGCCGCGTTCTACCTCGACCTGCATGCCCGGCCGGGCAAGCAGGCCGGTGCCTGGATGGACGGCGCCCGCACCCGCTGGCAGCGCCCCGACGGCGCGCTGCAACTGCCGGTGGCGCACCTGGTGTGCAACTTCGCGCCGCCGGTGGGCGAGCAGCCTGCGCTGCTGACGCACGACGATGTCATCACTCTGTTCCACGAGATCGGCCATGGTCTGCACCACATGCTGACCCGGGTCGAGGAGCTGGCTGTGTCGGGCATCGCGGGGGTCGAATACGACGCGGTCGAACTGCCGAGCCAGTTTATGGAGAA
Source organism: Rubrivivax sp. (assembly GCA_039915715.1). Classification (GTDB taxonomy): domain Bacteria; phylum Pseudomonadota; class Gammaproteobacteria; order Burkholderiales; family Burkholderiaceae_C; genus Rubrivivax. Next base: position 2,718 of record JBDSMV010000248.1, read on the forward strand.
CTACTGCTGGGAATGGGACGTGCTGCAAACGCTGACCGCCCATGTCGACGCCGGCGCCGCGCTGCCCCGCCAGCTCTACGACCGCATGATCGCGGCTCGCCATTTCCAGAGCGGGCTGCAACTGATCCGGCAAACCGAGTTCGCGCTCTTCGACATGCGGCTGCATGCGGAGACCGATGCCGCCGACCGCGTTCAGGCGATCAGCAATGAGGTCAGCGCTGAGGTGCAACCCGCATCCGGTGCCGATGGCGCACCGTTTCACCCGCCGTTCTACCGCTACCCGCACAGCTTCGGCCATGTCTTCGATGGTGGCTATGCCGCCGGCTACTACGGCTATGCCTGGGCGCTGGTGTTGTCTGCCGATGCCTACAGCGCTTTCGAGGAAGCCGGGGTGCTGGACCGCGCCACAGGCGCCCGCTTCCGCGAGCAGATTCTGGAGGTCGGTGGCAGCCGCAGCGCGATGGAAAGCTTCAAAGCGTTTCGCGGGCGTGAGCCCACCATCGACGCGCTGTTGCGCCACCAAGGCCTGGTCTGAGGTTGCTGCCGATGCGCAGAGGAGTGCGCACGGTGGCAGCGGCTGCGCTAGATTCAGTGACATGAACGCCTACCGCCTTCGCACTTGCCTGTTGGTTGCTGCCTGGGTTTGCGCCCCGGCCCTGGCCCAGTACAAGGTCGTCCAGCCCGACGGGCGCGTCCTCTACACCGACCGCCCGCCGGTCAGCAGCGACGCGCGGGTCACGCCGCTGGGCACCCCGGCCGCCGCGTTGCCGCGCGAGGTCGGTTTGCCGCCGGCGCTCCGGCGCACCAGCGAGCGCTGGCCTGTGACGCTGTATGCGGCGCCAGACTGCGCACCCTGCGACAGCGCCCGCCAGTGGCTGCAGCAGCGCGGCGTGCCTTACAGCGAACGGCTGGTCGGCAACAACGACGACATCCTGGCGCTGGAGCGCTTGTCCGGCGCCCGCACACTGCCCGCTCTGAACATCGGCAGCCAGGCGCTGCGCGGGTTTTCGGCGGCGGAATGGGATTCCTACATCGACGTGGCCGGCTATCCGCGCGAATCCGCATTGCCGGCCGGGTGGCAGCCCCCGCCGCCGCGACCGCTGGTGGCACGGGTGCAGGCCGCCGTCAGACCGACGGACTCGGCTCGGGCGCCGGCAACTGCTCCACGCGAGCCCCCGCCCGCGGCAGTGCAAGAGGCCGCGTCGGGCGGCCTGCGGTTTTGAGGATCGCGGCCAGGTGCCGCCGGCTCGGCAC
>JBDSMV010000250.1:0-6785 GCA_039915715.1 Rubrivivax sp.
CCGACACCGTGCGCATGTAGCCCGCTTCCAGGCGGGCAGTGATGACCGTCACACCGATGCCTGCGCCCACCGCCACCCCGCGCGCCGAGGGCCCCGGAGCGCTGTCGGACAAACCGGCGACATCCAGCAGCAACAAGGGACGCACGGCATGGAGGCTCGCTTTGTCGATGACAAAGTGAGCGGCAGGGCGAATCTCTGACATCGACGCTGCGGCCTGGCGCTTGGCCTCGTCGGCGCTGATGCAGTGAAACGCCAGGGTCGCCGCCAGCATCGCGGGCGCGGACACATCGATCTGGCTGCGCAGCACATCCTTGAGCGTGGCATCGTCGATGTCGATTTTCTCGTCGGGGATCAGGGATCGGGACCAGGCAGCAATGGGCAAGGCGACGGTGGTGTTGGCATGCCCTGCCTGGGTGGCAGCGTCATCGTGCGGGCGCGGGAGCCGGTGCTATCGACGGCACCGCAGCGCCCCAGGGTTCGCACCCGGCGGCCGAATTCGCAGCGACCTCGCATAGCGGCCGACCGGGCTGCATGAGCGGGTACTTGAACAGGCTTGACCGGACCGGCGTCGACAGCCTCACGGGCCGGTGACCGGAATGCAGATCCGACAGGCGAAGCATTGCCGGTTCGGCGATGCATCGTCTTCGGGCGGGTAGAGCTCGAAGCAGGGGCGGTTGTCCATGCGCAGGCCGCTCGCCGGCAGCCAGTCGCGAAGCAACGCCGTCCAGGCGTCACCGATGGTTTCGGGGCTGCCGCTGAAGTCGAGCACAGCATAGCGACCACCGGGCAACGTGGTGCACTGCGCGCCCTGGGTCAGCAGCAGGTCGGCCGGCACTTCGACACAGGCGTCGTAGCGGCACTGCGACGCTGCCACGATGCTCGGGTCGTCGTGACTGATGCCATAGCGGCGGCTGTGTTCGAGGCCGTTGGCTTTCATCCACGGGACCACCACGCGGGTCCAGAAGACACCGATCGGTTCGCCGTACGGGCCCAGGTGACGCAGATAGGCGATGTCGGCAGGGGGAAGGGTTTCGAGGCGGACGTCCAGCGGGCTCTCCAGCAGGGGTTGATCGAAGCCCCGATGCTGGTCTGGCGCCGCCAGCGGTGTCTGATCGAACTTGCGGAGGCCCTGATCCGGATTGCGATGTTCCGCGCGCAGTTCGCGCCGCTGATCTGCGCGCTGGACTCTGCGTTCATGCGCCTGCTGCACCCGCCAGGCCGTGGGCGAGACGCCGAAGCGCAGCTTGAAGCTGCGCGCGAACGCTTCCGCCGAGCCGAAGCCGACCGCCAATGCCACCGCCAGCACGGTAGCGCGCGGCTCGGTCAACAGGCGCGAAGCGCCGATCTCGAGCCGGCGGCGGCGGGTGTGGTCACCCAGGCGCTCACCGGTCCAGGCTGCGAACAGCCGGTGGAAGTGAAACGGTGAGAAGTGGGCGATGCGCGCCAGTTCGGCCAGATCGAGCGGGCTGTCGATGTGACGCTCGACATGATCGAGTACCCGGTGCATGCGGGCTGCGTGGTCGCGTCGGCTGGCGTTCACTACGGTTCACTGGCATCCGGCGTGGGGCTGCGCCGAGCATCGCACAGGGTCGGGGGGTGGCGGCGAGCACCTGGGCGCCTCTCCTGCGCCGCCCGTCGGCGCTCTGAGGCTCAGGCTTCGCCGGTCTCGATGCGGTACGCCAGCGCCAGCATGCGCGCACTCAGGTCCGGGTCGGTAGAGTCGCGCTGGGCCGCCAGACGGCGCAGATCGGCGGCAGCGCGCAGCGCGCCGATCCGGGTCAACGCGGTCCAGACCCGCGCGATCCGCTCCGAAACCGCCGCCCGCACATCAACCGGGGCGCGGCTGGCTGCTGCAGCCATGGCGGCAGCGTAGGCCGCCACAGGCTTGTAGGCGGCGGGGCGGCCGATCATCAGGGGATTGAGGGTCAGGGTGTTCATGTCACGGTCCTTGGTTGTTCCGGCCTTTTTCGGCCGGACGCTGTGAAGCGATGGATGACAGATTAGCGTTTACCCTGATATGTTCAAGTGAATACTTATCATGTTCAACATGCGATTGACTCATGATTAGAAGCTCACGCTCACAGCCGATGAAGAACTTCCGCACCCTCGACCTGAATCTGCTGCGCGTGTTCGACGCGCTGATGAGCGAAGGAAGCCTGACCCGCGCGGCCGAGAGTCTCTCGATGACCCAGCCCGCGGCCAGCCATGCGCTCAAGCGGCTGCATGACTGGCTCGGCGAGACGATGTTCGTGCGCAGCGCCGGCGGCATGCGGCCGACCCCGCGCGCCGCCGCGCTGTGGCCCCGGGTGCGCACGGCGCTGCAGGAGCTGGAGCAGGCGCTGGCGCCACGCGCCTTCGACCCTGCGCGCGACCCGGCCCAGTTCCGTCTGGCGATGGCCGATGCCACCGCCGCGCTGCTGGCGCCGGCGATGGTGGCTGGGCTGGCGTCGGCCCGCGCGCTGGCCGATCTGCGCCTGGTGCCGCTGACGACCCGCGACCCGCGCACCTTGCTGCTGGACGCCCAGATCGACCTGGCGATCGGCTCCTTCCCCGGCGTCATGAGCGTGGTGCTGGCCGACCACGAGCGCAGCCCGTTGCACCACACGCGGCTGCATCAGGCGCCCTACGTGTGCGCGATGCGCCCCGGCCATCCGCTGACCGAGGGCGAGTTGACCCTGGACCGTTTTTGCAGCGCCGAACACCTGATGGTCAGCCTGTCGGGCGTGCCGCAGGGTGTGGTGGACGACCTGCTGGCGAGCCTGGGCCGACAGCGCCGGGTGGTGCTGACGGTCAACCAGTACCACACCGCCATCCGGGTGCTCGCGGCATCGGATCTGGTGGCAGTGCTGCCGGCCTCGCCGGCCACCGCATCGGGCGCAGAGGCCGGACTGGTGCAGCGGCCATTGCCGCTGGTGGTGGCACCGCTGACGATCGAGATGATCTGGCTGGCGCGGCGCGAAGCGGAGCCGGCCCACCGCTGGCTGCGTCGTCTGGTGACGGAGGCGGCCCACTTCGACTGATGCCCCCGCTCAGCGGTCGGGTTTTGACAGAAGGACTCAACCGAATGGATGGGGGGCCGATATCAGAACCATGCTCCAACCCCTATCCCTGGGCCGCGCTGCCGGCCGTCGGCGGTCATTCCGGCCGCTGCCCCCACTGCTGTTCGGTCTGCCAATGGCCATGTTTTGTCTGGCGGCCGGTAGCGCCTGCGCGGCCAGCGTCGACGTGCAGGTGCTCGGCAGTGATGGCAAACCACTCGCCGGGGCCGCGGTGTTCCTGGAATCGCCGGCTGCCCGGGCTGCGATCAAGCCCATCTCGGGCACCGAGATCGAACAGGCCGCGCGCCGCTTCACGCACCGCTTGACGGTGGTGCCGGTGGGCAGCGAGATCCAATTCCCGAACCGCGACAGCGTGCGCCACCATGTGTATTCGTTCTCGCCCACCAAGAGCTTCGAACTGAAGCTCTACGGCGGTAACGCGTCGAATCCGGTGCTGTTCGACAAGTCCGGCATCGCCGTGCTGGGCTGCAACATCCACGACAACATGGTGGCCTGGGTGGTGGTGGTGGAGACGCCCTACTACGGTCAGACCGACGCCACCGGCAGCGTGCGCCTGGACGCGGTGCCCGCGGGCAGTTTCCGGCTGCGCACCTGGCACCCGGGTCTGCCGCCGGGAGAGCCGGCCGCGAACGAAGCCCTGACGCTGTCTGCAGCCGGAGCCAAGGCAACCGTCAAGCTGCCGCTGACGGCGGCCATGGCGGCTGCCGGCTCATGAGTCGGTAGGCGTCCCGAAGGATGAGCAGCAGCGAGCGCCGCATCCACGCATACCCGGGTGCGGGCTGGATCATGTCGGTGCGCGCCGTCGGCTGGTTGCCGCGGCGGCTGTCGTCGCGCTTCGTGGCCGTGTTCCTGGGTTTGCTGCTGGTGGTGCAGGGCACCGGCCTGGCGGTGGTGAGCTGGAGCATCCAACGCAACGCGCGGGTCGAACTGGCGCAGAACCTGCAAGTGTCCGAACGCGTCTGGCATCGTCTGCTGCAGCAAAGGGCGCAGAAGCTGGGGCTGGGCGCTGCGGTGCTGGCGTCCGACTTCGGCTTCCGGGCCGCCACCGCATCGCACGACGACGAAACGCTGCGCTCGGCGCTCGCCAACCACGGTGCGCGCATCGGCGCCACGTTGACCGCGATGCTCGGTTCCGACCTGAGCCTGAGCGCGGTCGGCGAAGGCAGCGACCCGGCCGCCGCGGCCACCTTGAAGACATTGGCACCGCAACTGGCCGCCAACGGCAGCGCGCTGGTGCTGATCAACGACACGCCGCACCAGATCGTGATGGTGCCGATGCGGTCGCCGCAGCTCGTCGGCCATGTGGTGATGGGCTTTGCGCTGGACCAGACCCTGGTCGACGACATGCACTCGATATCGGGAATGCAGGTGGCGCTGCTGGTGCGACATGCCGGCGCCGAGCGGGTGACCTTGTCGACGCTGGACGACACGCAGGCGGCTGAACTGCTGCTGCCAACGAACATCGGTCGGTCCGAGGTGCAGCTCGGCGACAGCCCGCATGCGTCCCTGGACGCTGGGCCGCAAATGGCCTCGGCCGCGATGGCGGCCGGTGGCGCTGCCGACGGCTTCCGGGTGCTGCTGCTGCGGTCGGTGAGCGACGCGGTTGCGCCGTACCGGAACCTGCAAACCACACTGGCCGTTCTGACACTCGCCGGTTTGCTTCTGGCGGGGTTCGCAAGCGTGGTCACCGCCAGCCGCGTGACCATACCGCTGCGCACCCTGGTGCTGGCCAGCGAACGCCTGGGCCGCGGCGAGTACGGCGACGCGCGGCTCGACACCGCGCGCCGCGACGAGATCGGCGACCTGGCGCGGTCCTTCGACCACATGCGGGGCAACATCGCCCAGCACCAGGCCGAGATTCACGACCTCGCCTTTCGCGACCGCCTGACCCGGCTGCCCAACCGCGCCAGCTTCCGCGATGCTCTGGCCGCCGCCATTTTCCGGGCATCGGGCACCGGGCGGCCGGTGTCGGTCGTGATGTTGGGCCTGGACCGCTTCAAGCATGTCAACGACGTGCTGGGTTATGCCTTCGGCGACCGCCTGCTGCAGGGCGTGGCCGAGCGGCTCGCGGCGTGCACCCCACGCAGCGGCGACCTGGTGGCACGCTTGTCGGGCGATGAGTTCGCGTTGCTGCTGCCGGGTTGCGATTCAATGCAGGCGCTGGCCCGTGCCGAAGCCATCGCCGAAGCCTTTCAGGCACCGATGACGCTGGACGACCACACCGTGGACGTGGCGGCCTCGTTCGGTGTGGCCTGTTGGCCGCTGCATGCGGCCAGCGCCGAAGTGCTGCTGAGCCATGCCGAGGTAGCGATGTACGCCTCCAAGCGCAAGCACAGCCTGGCCAGCATCTACGACCCGACCCACGACGTCGGCAGTGCGCAGACGCTGTCGCTGTTGTCCGAGTTGCGGCGCGCGCTCGAGGTCGGCGAGCTGCGGCTCTTCCTACAGCCGAAGATCGGCCTGGCCGACGGCTGTCTGGTTGGCGCCGAGGCACTGGTGCGCTGGCAGCACCCCACCCGCGGCATGGTGCCGCCGATGGCGTTCATCCCGTTTGCCGAGCAGACCGGCTTCGTGCGCCAGCTGACGCTGTGGATGCTGCAGGCCAGCGCAGTGCAGTGGAGCGCGCTGCAGGCGCTGGGGCTCAGCCGCATCTCGGTCAATCTGTCCACACGCGACCTGATGGACCAGGACTTGCCGGCCAAGATCGAACGCATCCTGCGGAATCACCAGATGCCGGCTTCGGCGCTGTGCCTGGAGATCACCGAGAGCGCGATCATGGACGACCCTCAACGCGCCGAGGCCACGCTGAACACGCTCAGCAGCGCCGGCTTCAAGCTCTCGATCGACGACTTCGGCACCGGCTATTCGAGCCTTGCCTATCTCAAGCGTCTTCCGGTGGACGAGCTGAAGATCGACAAGAGCTTCGTGATGGCGATGGAAGCCGACGAAGACGACGCCAAGATCGTGCGCAGCACCATCGACCTGGCGCACAACCTGGGGTTGACGGTGGTGGCAGAGGGGGTTGAGAACGCGGCCGTGCTGGCGCGTCTGACCGAGTTGAAGTGCGACGAGGCCCAGGGCTTCCACATGGCGCGCCCGATGCCGGCGGCAGAGTTTGCAGCGTTTGCCGAGCGCTGGCGCGCACGCACCGAGGCGGTCTGTGGCTGAGACGGCTGAGGGCCGGAGCGGCTCAGCCCGTCGCGTGTTCGATGCCCGTCTCAGAGTTGGCCTCTACTTCGGCGCCCGGCGAGCCGTCGCTTGCAGTGTTCGTTCGCATTCGCGTTCCGATTTCTGTCTTCGTTGTCGTCGCCTCCGCCTCCTGCGCCGCGCGGCGCAGAGCCGCCTGCACCTCGGCATGCAGCCGCTGCAGCCAGCGCCGGTCGTCGGACTCGGCCACCTCCAACGTGGCGGCGCGCATCACGCGGGCGGCATGGCGGCCGATCACGTCGCGGTCGTCGGCGCGGCACGCCACTGCCGCCACCGAGGCCATCGTCTCCAGCAGCCGCGCATGGACGGCGCTGCTGCCGCGCGCGTTCTGGCGGATCTGTGTGAAGGCGGTGTGCACCGTTTCCTCGAACGAGAACGCCGGCATCACCAGCCGCAGCAGGCCGTCGTCGTCGATGCGGCGGTCGCCGGGCAGGTCGCGGCTGGCGAGCCGGTAGAGCGCTGAGCCCAGCCGGTCGAGACACGTCATGGCCGTGAACGGGTCGTTGATGCCCGGCGACA
>JBDSMV010000254.1:0-5244 GCA_039915715.1 Rubrivivax sp.
GGGCGCATCACCCCGGGTACGGTGTCGCCGCCGGATACCGGTACCAGGCGGCCGTCTGCGCCGCGGTGAAAGTCGAACCCGAGCATCGACGGCGGCACGTACATCGACCCCGTCATCACCATGTGCAGCGCCTTGTTCAGCTCGCCATGCGATGAACGCTTTGGCACGAAGCCCATGGCGCCGCTGTCGATGGCGCGGATCACGTCGCTGGCACGGTCCGACGCCGACACCACCACCACCGGAATCGCCGGGTAGGCGGCGCGGAACTCCACCAGCACCTCGAAGCCATCGGCATCACCCAGCGCCAGGTCCAGCAGCACCAGGTCAAAACCGTCGTCGCTGCGCAGTGCGGCGCGCGCTGCTTCGGCGCTGGCCACGCCGACCACCGAAGTCGCGGTGCCGATGCGCTGCACCACGGCTTCCAGGGCAGAGAGCACCAGCGGATGATCGTCGACCAGCAGCACTTTCATGTCATTAAACCTCAGGTGTACCTACGGGAGACGGCTTCGGCCACGCAGGCCGGTTTGCTGGCACCGTCGAGTTCGATCGTGGCTTCAGTGACCAGCTGTGCACCGCCTTCGAGCGCTTCGTAGCCGATCAACCGGAAGCGCCCGCGCACGCGGCTGCCGACCCGCACCGGCGACATGAAGCGAACCCGGTTCAGCCCGTAGTTGATGCCCATGCGCACGTCGTCGACGGCAAAGGCCTGCTCGAGCAACAGCGGCAGCAGGCTCAGCGTCAGGAAGCCGTGCGCCACGGTGGCGCCGAAAGGCCCGGCCGCAGCGCGTGTGGGGTCGACATGGATCCACTGGTGGTCGCCTGTCGCATCGGCAAAGCGGTCGATCCGGTCCTGCGCGATCGTGAGCCAGTCGCTGCTGCCCAGTTCACTGCCGACGATCGACTGCAGATCGCTCAGGCGGGCATAACGGGTCGGCGCGGTCGGGGAGGGCGTGCTCATCGTTCGACCCATTGCATCAACGGTTGCCATTGTTCGAGGTCGCGTTCGACCCGGCTCGGCGCCACGTCCCACAGCGTGAGCCCGCGTGCAGCCAGTTGCACGTAATTTTGAGTGTCACGCAGCCAGGCCACCACTGGCACCGACAGCGTGTCCAGGTAGTGGTGCAGCTGGTCATTGGCGCGGGTGTGTTCCCGCACCCGCATGCCGACCAGGCCGAGTTGCAGGTCAGCTGCGCGGGGGTGGTCGCGCAGGGTGTTGACGAAGGCATGCGTGGCCTGGATGTCGAACATGCTGGGCTGCAGCGGGATCAGTACCCGGTCGGCGCTCTTCAGCACGGCGGTCAGCCGCTTGCCGTGCAGCCCGGCGGGCGTGTCCAGCACCACGTGCGTGGTGCCCTGCGGCGGCTTCACGATCGAGTCGGATCGCACATCCCAGCCGTGGATCAGAGGCAAGGTGCCTGCCCCATTGTGGTTGCGTGCGTCCAGCCACTGGCGCGCCGACTGCTGGCGGTCGATGTCGCCGAGCATCACGCTGCGTCCGGCGGCTGCCAGCGCCCCCGCCAAATTCGTTGCAAGCGTGCTTTTGCCAACGCCGCCTTTGGGGTTGGCGACCACGATCACGGGCATCGGTTCCTCCACAGGTCCTGCCGGCCAGTGCGGCTTTGTCGGGTATGGTAGCCGCCGCCTGCTGCACCAGCGTCATGGGCAAACCCGGCGGGTGCAGCCGGAAGGGCACGCGCTTCACATCACTCCAATCGCGCTGCGGCGCCCTGCATGGCCGAGATCGTCGTCATCACCGCGCATCCGCAACTCGAGCATTCGCGCGTGACGCGGGCTTTGATGCGCGCCGCCGCCAGCGCGGATTCGGGATCCGGCGGCCGCCGCATCGAGGTTCGCGATCTGTACGCGCTCTATCCCGACTTCTATGTCGACGCTGCCGACGAACGCGCCGTGCTGCGTGACGCGAAGCTGGTGGTGTGGTTGCAGCCGATCCACTGGTATTCGATGACGCCGCTGCTCAAGCTCTGGCTGGACGAGGTCTTCAGTTTCGGCTGGGCCTACGGGCCGGGCGGCCGCGCGCTGGCGGGCAAGGATTTGTGGCTGGTGGCATCCACCGGCGGGCCTCAGGATTCTTACCGGCCCGACGGCTACAACCGCTACTTCTTCGACGCTTACCTGCACCCGTATGAGCAAACTGCGGCACTGGTGGGCATGCGCTGGTTGCCGCCGTTGATGGTGCACGGCGCGCACCGCATCACCGACGTCGAAATCGCAGCCCACGCCGCGTTGTTCAGCGAACGGCTGCTGGCCTGGCCCGACTGGGAAGAAATCGAGCAGATGGAGCCCAGCCCCGACTGCGCTGTGCCCCCCGACGCCCGGCCCCCGGCCTAGACTGGCAAAGCAAGATGGAACACGAGGCAGCCTGGCTGCAGTTCAGCCTGATCTACCTGGGCGCCGCGGTGCTGGCGGTGCCGTTGGCGCGCTTGCTGGGTCTGGGCTCGATCATCGGCTACCTGGTCGCCGGCATCGCCATTGGACCTTTCGGTCTGGGGCTGATCACGGAGCCGCGGTCGATGTTGCAGTTCGCCGAATTCGGTGTCGTGCTGATGCTGTTCCTGGTCGGGCTGGAACTGGAGCCGAAGCGGTTGTGGGCGCTGCGGCGGCCGATCTTCGGCTGGGGCAGCGTGCAGCTGCTGGGCTCGGCCGCGCTGATCGGCATGGCGGCGCTGCTGTGCGGCGTCGACTGGCGGCTGGCACTGGTGGCCGGCCTGGGGCTAGGCCTGAGTTCGACGGCGATCGGGCTGTCGGTGCTGGCCGAACGCAACCTGATGTCCACCAGCGCCGGGCGCAACGTGCTCAGCGTGGCACTGCTGCAGGACATCGCTGCGATCCCGATTCTGGCGATCGTGCCGCTGCTCGCGATCGTCGGGAACGGGTCGGCAGAAGGCCAAGCCGCCGATCACAACGGATGGATCGCCGCAGCGAAAGCCTTCGGCGTCATCGGCGCCATCGTCTTCGGCGGGCGCTTGCTGCTGCGTCCGGCACTGCGCTGGATCGCCAGCAGCCGCACGCCAGAGATCTTCACCGCCGCTGCGCTGCTGCTGGTGGTAGCCACCGCGGCGCTGATGCACAGCGTGGGCCTGTCGATGGCGCTCGGTGCCTTTCTGGCCGGTGTGCTGCTGGCCGAAAGCGAATACCGGCGCGAACTGGAAACCGACCTCGAACCCTTCAAGGGTTTGCTGCTCGGCCTGTTCTTCATGGCGGTCGGCATGAGCATCGACTTCCACGCCGTGCTGTCGCACCCGTCGATCGTCGCTGCGGTGGTTGTCGGCTTTCTGCTGCTGAAGGCGCTGGTGCTGTGGACGATGGCGCGGCTGCTGCCGGTACCGGCGGCCGAGCGCCCGGTGTTCGTGATCCTGCTGGCGCAGGGCGGTGAATTCGGCTTCGTCGTGTTTCAGGCCGCCGCCGGTGCCGGCGTCATCGCTGCCGAGGTGTCTTCGTTGCTGATTGCCGCGGTGGCGCTGTCGATGCTGCTGACGCCGCTGCTGCTGGTGTTCAGCGACCGCTGGGCCGCCACGCACCGGCAGGCGCAGCCGTTGCCGGCCGGCGTGGCCGAGATTCACGACGAACAGCATGCGCCGATCATCATCTGCGGCTTCGGCCGCTATGGTCAGATCGTCGGCCGGCTGCTCTCGGCCAACGGCCTGGCGGCCACCGTGCTGGACCACAACGCCGAACAGGTGGCGCTGGTGCGACGCTTCGACTGGCCGGCCTTTTATGGCGACGCGACGCGTCTCGACCTGCTGCGCACCGCCGGTGCCGCGGCGGCGCGGGTGATCGTCGTCGCCATCGACGACCCGCAGCAGACATTGAAGGTGGTCGACATCGCGCGTGAACACTTCAAGCAGGCCACCATCGTGGCGCGCGCCCGCGACGCCACGCAGTGGCACGAACTGTGGCGCCGCGGCGTGACGCACATCGAACGCGAAACGCTCGACTCGGCGCTGATGAGCGGGCGCAGCGTGCTCGAGGCGATGGGCTTCGAACGCCATGAAGCCCGCAACCAGGCGGTGCGCTTTCGCCGCCACACGGTCGAGCAACTGGAGCGCACGGCGCCGCATCAGGGCGACGAGGGCAAGCTGGTGTCGATGGCCCGCCAGGGCCGCGAGCAGCTGGAAAGCCTGTGGGCGCGCGAACGGGCCGAGCGCAGCGCGGTGTTGCGGCAGCGCGGGTGGCATGCGGAAGACGCGCGACACGGCGTCGATATCGGAAGAGGCAGCGGCGCCGGCAGCGGCACCAGCACCGATGAGCCCCCAGCATGACCGCACCTGCGGTCGGTCGCGCGGCTAACCGCTCACGTCCCAGCCACCGCCAAGCGCGCGGATCAAACCGACCGTCGCCTGCAAGCGTGCCGCCTGCACCTGCAGCGCCAGGCGTTGGTTGGCCAGTTCGGTGCGCTGCGCGTCCAGCAGTTCGAGCTGGCTCACATAGCCGTTGCGGTAGCGCAGGTTCGACAGCTCAACTGCCCGCTGCGCCGCGGTCACCGCACGCGTCTGCGCAGCCTGCTCGTCGGCCAGCAGGCGCAATGCCGACAGCTGGTCCTCGACTTCGCGAAAGGCCTGCATCACCTGCTCGCGGTAGTCGGCCGCGGCGGCGTCCCAAACCGCGTTGGCGTTCTGCACCCCGGCTTCGCGCCGGCCGCCGTCGAACAGCGGCAGCGACAGCAGCGCACCGATGCCCCAGGCCCGCGTCGACCACCTGAACAGGTCGCCGAGGTCGGCCGATGCCAGGCCGGCCGATGCGGTCAGCGAGACATCCGGAAACCACGCCGCCCGCGCGATGCCGACACGCAGCCGCGCCGCATCGAAGCTGCGCTGCGCCGCGGCCACATCGGGCCGGCGCGCCAGCACCGTGCTCGGCACGCCGGGCGGCACCAGCGGCAATGCCTGCTGCCAGTCGGCTGCGGCGGTGATGCCGAAGTTGCCGGCCGGCTCGCCGAGCAGCAGGGCCAGCGCATGTTCCAACGCGGCCCGGCGGCGGGCCAGCGCATGCGCCTGCGCTTCGGTCGCAGCCAGTTCGCTGCGCACGCGGGCCAGGTCCAGCTCGGCGATGTCGCCGGCGTCGTAACGGCGCTGGCTCAGGTCGAGCGTGTCGCGATAGGCATCGACGGTGCGTCGAACCAGCGCGCTTTCATCGTCGAGGGAGCGCAGTGCGAAGTAGGTCTGCGCCACATCGGCCTGCACCACCAGCCGCGTGCTCTGCAGCAAGGCCGCGCGTGACTGTGCG
>JBDSMV010000271.1:0-4607 GCA_039915715.1 Rubrivivax sp.
GCAGCCGCACTTCGCCAACGGCACCAAGGACCAGGAAGGCTCGCGCATCTTCTACGAGCCGCTGGCGTCGTGGGACGGCGACGGCAACCTGTTCCCGGTTCTGGCAGCCGAGATTCCGACGCGCGAAAACGGCGGCCTTTCGGCCGACGGCAAGACCGTCACCTGGAAGCTGAAGAAGGGCGTGACGTGGCACGACGGCAAGCCCTTCACCGCCGACGATTGCGTCTTCAACTGGGAGTTCACCAAGGACCCCGCCAGCGCCACCGTCACATCCAAGGTCTATTCGGACCTCGTCGTCACCAAGGTCGACAGCCACACCATCAAGGTGGCGTTCCAGAAGCCGACGCCGTTCTGGGCCACCGCCTTCGTGGCAGCCGAAGGGATGATCATCCCGAAGCACCTGTTCCAGGACTACATGGGTGCCAAGTCGCGCGATGCACCGACCAACCTGAAGCCGGTGGGCACCGGGCCCTACAAGTTCGTCGAGTTCCGGCCGGGCGACATGGTCCGTGGCGAGGCCTACGCCGACTACCACATTGCCAACAAGCCGTACTTCGACGCCATCGAGATGAAGGGCGGCGGCGACGCCCCATCGGCGGCCCGCGCGGTGCTGCAGACTGGCGAATTCGACTACGCCTGGAACCTGCAGGTCGAAGACGATGTGCTGAAGCGCATGGAAGCCGGCGGCAAGGGCCGGGTCGACATCGTGCCCAGTGGTGACATCGAATTCATCCAGTTGAACCCCACCGACCCGTGGAACGAGGTCGATGGCGAACGCGCCAGCATCAAGAGCAAACATTGGGCCTTCAGTGACCCGCAGGTGCGCGAAGCGATGTCACTGCTGGCCGATCGCAAGGGCATCCAGGAAAACATCTACGGCCGCACCGGCATCGCCACCAGCAACTTCGTCAACAACCCGACGCGCTTTCGCAGCCCCAACACCAAGTACGAATTCAATCTCGACAAGGCCAACCAGATTCTCGATGCCGCGGGCTGGAAGAAGGGCAGCGACGGCATCCGCGAAAAAGGCGGCAAGAAGCTCAAGTTCGTCTACCAAACATCGGTGAATTCGCTGCGCCAGAAGGAGCAGGCCGTTGTCAAGCAGACCTGCGGCAAGGCGGGCATCGACCTGGAGCTGAAGTCGGTCACTGCCAGCGTGCACTTCAGCAGCGATGTCGCCAACCCCGACACCTATGGCAAGTTCTTCTGCGACATGCAGATGTACACCACCACCATGACGCAGCCCGATGCCCAGCGCTTCATGGACCAGTACCTGTCTGACGAGGTCTCGGCCAAGGCCAACAAATGGGCCAGCCGCAACATCTCGCGTTACACGAGCCCCGAGTACGACAAGCTGTTTGCCCAGGCCGCAGCTGAACTCGATCCGGTCAAGCGCGTGGCGTTGTATGTGCAGATGAACGACATGGTGGTCAAGAGCAACTACATCATTCCGTTGATCAGCCGGCCGCGCATCCGGGGGTCGTCGACCAAGCTGTTCAAGCCGCTGTCGGGTTGGGACCTCGACTTTTCCGGGCTTCAGAACTGGTACCGAGAGGCCTGAACGCTTCTCGCACTGCGCCCCTGCCTGATCGATCGCAGCCACTGGTTTGAGCTCCTATCTCGTCCGACGGCTGCTGATCGCGCTGCCCAGCTTGCTGGGCATCAGCGCGATCCTGTTCACCATCCTGGCGCTGGCGCCCGGCGACCCGTTCGGCGACCTGGTGCAGAACCCGAATGTGCCGCCAGAAGTGGTGGCGGCCATTCGCAAGAGTTTCGGGCTCGACGACCCGATCTGGCAGCGCTACTTCCGCTGGCTGTTCGCGATGTTCAAGGGCGAATGGGGCTTCTCGTTTGTCAGCCGCATCGATGTCGACACCCTGATCGGGCAGCGCGTGCCGGTGACATTGGCGATCATCGGTGCGTCGCAGTTGCTGGCGCTGCTGATCGCGCTGCCGGTGGGCATCCTGTCCGCCGTCAAGCCGTACTCGATCTTCGACCGCATCGCCAGCACCCTGGCCTTCATCGGCTTCTCGCTGCCGACCTTTTTCACCGGTCTGCTGCTGATCCTGCTCTTCTCGATCAAGCTCGATTGGTTGCCCTTTGTCTACCGTGTCGACATCTCGGAAACCGGCTTTGCCTGGTGGTGGGCGCACATCAAGCAATCGATCATGCCGGTGCTGGTGCTGGGCCTGTTCCAGGCCGCCAGCTGGACCCGCTATGTGCGGTCATCGATGCTGGACGTGGTGAAGCTGGACTATGTGACCACGGCCCGCAGCAAGGGTCTGGCAGAACGTGTGGTGATCTTCAAGCACGTGGTGCGGAATGCGTTGATCCCGGTCGTGACCCTGGTGGCACTGACGATGCCGCAGGTCTTCGGCGGGGCCATCGTGACCGAACAGATCTTTCGCATTCCCGGCATCGGCAGCCTCCTGATCGACGCCATCCTGCGCAATGACACGCCGGTCATCATGGCCGTGACCTTCGTGTTCTCTTGCCTCGTGATCCTGTTCAATTTGATCGCTGACCTGCTCTATGGCTGGCTCGACCCCCGTATCTCCTATCGCTAGTTCAGGCCTCGTGGCCGGGCCCGATGCGGTCGACATCGACGGCGGCTCGCCCGCGCTCGCATTGCCGGTCACAACCCGGCATTCGAAGCCGGTTTCTCCGGCGGCCGAGGCCTGGCGCCGTTTCCGCCGCCACAAGATGGCGGTGTTGAGCCTCGTCGTGCTGCTGGTGATGGTGCTGGCGGTGCTGTTCGGGCCGCTGCTGTGGAAGGTGCCCATCAACGAGATCGACTTCAGCGCCAAACTGCAGGGTCCGTCGCTGGGGCATCCGATGGGCACCGACGACCTGGGGCAGGACATCCTGGCGCGCGTGCTGTACGGCGGGCGCATTTCGCTGGCGGTCGGGTTCGCAGCGATGCTGATGGCGATCGTGGTGGGGGTGACCATCGGTGCCATTGCCGGCATCTCGCGTGGCGCGATCGACACGGCGTTGATGTGGCTCACCGACCTGTTCCTGTCGTTGCCGCAACTGCCGTTGTTGTTGCTGCTGATCTACCTCTTCCGCGACACCTTGAAGGGTGCCTTCGGCCCCGAGGTCGGCGTGTTCATCATGATCGTGCTGGTGATCGGCGGCTTTCGCTGGATGCCGGTGGCGCGGCTGGTGCGGGCGCAGTTCTTCAGCCTGCGTGAAAAGGAATTCGTCGAAGCCGCGCGCGCCTTGGGTGCCAGCACCACGCGCCAAGTGGTGCGGCACATCCTGCCGAACGCGCTGGGTCCGGTGATCGTGGCCGGCACCATCGACGTGGCCGCGGCGATCATTGCCGAGAGCACGCTGTCGTTTCTGGGCTTGGGCTTCCCGCCCGATGTGCCCACCTGGGGCCGGATCCTGTTCGACAGCAAGGACTACCTGGATATCGCCGCGCACTGGGCGATGTTCCCGGGGCTGGCGATCTTTCTGGCGGTGCTGACGATCAACTTCATCGGCGACGGCCTGCGCGACGCGCTGGACCCGAGACGAGTTCTGTAAACCGGTCATGGCACTGCTAGAGATCAAGGGTCTGAAGACCCACTTCAAGACCGATGACGGCTGGCTGCATGCGGTCGACGGCGTCGACATGACCATCGACAGCGGCGAGACGCTCGGCGTGGTGGGTGAGTCGGGCTGCGGCAAGAGCGTCACCGCCAAGACGGTGATGAAGCTGATCGACATGCCGCCCGGCAAGATCGTCGCGGGGCAGGTGTTGTGGCAGGGCCGCGACCTGGTGCCGTTGCCACCCGCTGCGATGCGCGAGATACGGGCCAAGGAAATCGCGATCATCTTTCAGGAGCCGATGACCTCGCTGAACCCCGTCTACACCGTCGGCGACCAGATCGCCGAATCGGTGCGGCTGCATGAGGGGCTTTCGCGCAAGGCCGCGATGGACCGTGCGGTCGAGATGCTGCAGCTGGTGCGCATCCCGACCCCCGAACGCCGGGTGCGCGACTACCCGCACCAGTTCAGCGGCGGCATGCGCCAGCGCGTGATGATCGCCATTGCGCTGGCCTGCAACCCGAAGCTCTTGATCGCCGACGAACCCACCACCGCGCTCGACGTCACGATCCAGGCGCAAATCCTCGACCTGTTGAACGAGTTGAAGGACAGCCTGGGCATGGCGGTGATGCTGATCACGCATGCGATGGGTGTGGTGGCCGAAACAGCGCAGCGCGTGGTTGTGATGTATGCCGGCCAGGTGATCGAGGAAGCGCCGGTCGAAGCGCTGTTCGCACGCCCGCGCCACCCCTACACGCAAGGGCTGATCCGCAGCATCCCGCGCATCGACCTGGACGCCACGCACAAGGTGCGGCTGGAAGCCATCGCCGGCACGGTGCCGAAGCTGATCGCGCCCGCACCGGGGTGTCGCTTCGCCGACCGCTGCCGCTATGTGATGCCGGCTTGTCGCACAGCGACGCCGCCGTTGTTCGAAGCCGCGCCGGGGCACAAAGTGGCCTGCATCCTGGAAAGTGCGCTGGCATGAGCACCGAAGCCATCGCCGCCACCCTTGCCGCTTCGTCTTCCGGCCCCACACCGGCCGCTGCCGCGGCAGCACCCTTGCTGCGGGTCCG
>JBDSMV010000345.1:0-20052 GCA_039915715.1 Rubrivivax sp.
TGGAGGGACGACTGAGCGTTAGATCTGTTGAACTCGGATGACGCAGTTTCCGGTCGCGGAGCGCCATAAGACGTCATTTAACGAAGCCCGCTTCTGGCCGTTGTGCAAGTCTTGCCATAACGGCCATTATGAGAAGGCCTTCGTTATGACAAGACCGTGGAAAGCGAGTGCCCAGAACACCTCGTAGACGGAAGATCCTTGGCACTCGTGCACTTCACATAATCTTGGCTTACGGTGGAGCGCGGTGCGCAGGGCCGCAAGCAAGGCCGGTCCCACGACGCAAACGCCCGCCGCGTCGCTTCCCCTTTGAGGTCGAGCTGTCCACCGGCGGGCACCTCCGCCCACAGTTCGCCAAGGTCATGCGCGTTGGACCACTGCCGCTCCGCAAACTTATGGCAAGTGCGGGCTGCCTCTGCACCAAAAATCGCGAGTGTTTGCGCGGCTTCCCGGGCAGTGCCTTCGCAGAACTTGCCATAACCGAGGTCTTCACATAATGGCCGACAGCGTGAGGCTGGCGCACGGTCAAGCGGACATTGGGGCGCGCAAATAGGTTCAAGGACTTCGAGCGCACCACACTAGTCTTCTGAATGATTGAATTGGGCGGTCAGGGAACCAAGAGGCGGGATGCAATGCAAGGCGCGAAGCACAGCGATGCCCATAGGCATCGTGAGCATTCGCAACGCCGCAGTGCGCCCGCATCATGGACAGCACCGACCCGATTTCAGTGATTCAGTGGACTAAAGCCGGCCGGCCGGCGCAAAGCTGAAGCGGCGCACCAGCAGCCGCGTCGGCCAGGCCGCGATGGCTTCGTCATACCCGTCAGCGGCATCGTTGTACAACTGGCGCGCGAAGGCGAGCCGCGTGCCGGCTTCGTTCCAGACCGCGCTGCCCTGCAGGACCCCGGGCGACTGCTGCAGCATCGGGTCGACCTCCACCAACGCGAACACGCGGCTGGCCGCAGCCGCGAGCGTTGACTCGGCGCGGGTCCAGGCCAGCGCATGGACCATCGACACCGGGCGTGGACCCATTGCCGCGGCTGCCGCCTCGGTCGCTGCATGCGCTGCGGCCATCTCGTCCAAGGCGCTGTGGCGTGCCGTCAGCGGCTCGTCCAACGCCTGCAGCAGCGGTGTGAGCCCCGCTGCGCGCTGCTGCCGCGCCTCGTCGACCTTGGCCCAGGCGGCGCCGATCTGGTTGCGCATTGCCACCAACCGGTTGTAGGCCCCCAGCATCCAGAACACCAGCACCGCACCGACGATGCCAAGCGCCAGCCAACCGGTGGTCAACTGAGCATCCTCGCGCTGCGCGCGGCGCCGCTGGGCGGGACGGATCGCCTCCTTCGGGGCGGCTGTGCGGCAGCGATCAGGTGCGCACCTCGCCCTGCCCCAGCACCACCCATTTCTGCGAAGTCAGCCCTTCGAGCCCGACCGGGCCGCGGGCATGCAGCTTGTCGGTGCTGATGCCGATCTCGGCGCCCAGGCCGTACTCGAAGCCATCGGCGAAGCGGGTGCTGGCGTTGACCATCACGCTGGCGGAGTCGACCTCGCGCAGGAAGCGCATGGCGCTCGTGTGGTCGGTGGTGAGGATCGCGTCGGTGTGGTGCGAGCCGTGGCGGTTGATGTGGGCGATGGCCTCGTCCAGCGAATCGACGACCTTGATGCTGATGATCGACGCCAGGTATTCGGTGTCCCAGTCGGCATCGGTGGCCGCTTCCACATGGGCACCGTCGATGCCGGCCAGCAGCGCCAGGCTGCGCGGGCAGACGCGCATCTCGACGCCGTGTTGGCCGTCCCTGGCCGCCCACAGCGCACCGAGTCGCGGCAGGAATGCCGCAGCCTGATCGGCATGCACCAGCAGTGATTCGGCCGCGTTGCAGGGGCTTGTTTTCTGGGTCTTGGCATTGTCGGTCACAGCCAAGGCCTGTTTCAGGTCGACCGTCGCATCGACATACACATGGCAGTTGCCGTCCAGGTGTTTGATGACGGGCACGGTCGATTCGGCCGCGATGCGCGCGATCAGCCCCTTGCCGCCCCGCGGGATGATCACGTCGACGGCCTCCTTCATCGTCACCAGCAGCCCGACGGCGGCGCGGTCGGTGGTGGCCACCAGTTGCACGGCTTCGACCGGCAAGCCGGCATCGGCCAGCGCCGACTGCACCAGGCGCCACAACGCCAGGTTCGACTGCAGCGCTTCCGACCCCCCGCGCAGGATCGCCGCATTGGCACTCTTGATCGCCAGCGACGCGGCTTCGATGGTGACGTTGGGGCGGCTTTCGTAGACCATGCCGAAGACTCCCAGCGGCACCCTCATGCGGCCCACCGCGATGCCGCTCGGCCGCCGCTGCAATGCGGTGATCTCACCCACCGGGTCGGGCATGGCGGCGAGCTGCTCGCAGCCGGACGCCACGGTTTCGATCACAGCCGGAGTCAGCCGAAGCCGGTCGACCATCGGTGCCGACAGGCTCGCGGCCACGGCAGCGTCCAGGTCCAGCGCATTGGCCCGCTGCAACTCTGCCGTGCCGTCTCGCAAACGCGCTGCCAGCGCTGTCAGCGCGCGGTTTCGGGCCGCTGTCGACGACGCCGCCAGCAGCGCCGCGGCGCCGCGCGCCGCGGCGCCCAGATGAGCCATGTAGGCCGGCAGGTCGTTCGGGTTCATCGCTGCGATTGTCGGGCAGCCGCGCCGGGCACCCAGCCGCTCAGCGCGTGGCGCTGAGCGGCTTGACCGCGCTGCAGTCGGCCGAGATCCACTTCGAATCGGTCTGCATCTGCATCTCCACCTGGCCTTTGGGGCCGCCCTGCGGCCCCGGGATCTGTTCGGCGCCGGCCATCTTTCCCTTGCCGCCGAAGCGGCCGTGCCATGCGGTCGGGCTGTCCATCGAGAAACTGCCGTCCACGTCGCCGCTGAAGCCAGCCGGGTCGTCGCAGCGACCCTTGAAGTCGACGCTGGACCCCTTGACCACCGGATGATCGAAGCGGCACTTGGGGGCGTTGCGCTGCAACTCGGCCATCGCGTCTTCGGGCTTGGTGATGCGCGCGACATCGGTCGCGGCCAGGCACTGCAGGGTCTTGCCGCCGGCCAGCGGGCCGCCTTTGGAGGCCATCAGCGCCGCCATCTGCTGGCGTTGCGCCGGGGGCATCCGCTTCATCATCTCTTCGGGCACTTGGCGCAAGCCGGCCATCACATCTCTGCCATTGATGAGCACGCTGGCCTGGGTTTCCCACAAGCCCAGCCGGGGCCCCGGCGACAGGGTTTGCGACCCAGCCGCGGTGGTTGTCGCTGCAAGGACACAGCCGAGGGCAAGGGCGGTCAGGGGCGGCTGTTTCGACATCGGAAAGCTCCTCGACTGTGGCTGGTTTGGAAGGCCGATTGTGGCGGCCGATCCGGCGACGGGCCTAGCTAGAGCATCGTCAGCACCAGCAACCACAGCGACCCGGTGGCGGCGAAGGCCACCGTCGACACCACGATCGTGGCGGTGACTTCCGGCGCCAGCGAGTCGTAGCGCTGCGCAAAGATCAATGCGTTGCTGCCGGTAGGCAGCGCCGCCATCATCACCACCACCGCCAGCGGCACCCCCGTCAGGCCGAGGCCCCAATGCGCCACGCCCAGCACCAGCGCCGGCAGCAGCAGCAGCTTGAGCGCGCTGGCCACCAACGCCGCCTGCAGGTTGCCGCGCAGGCCATAAGCGGCCATCGTCAGTCCGATCAGCACCAGGCACACCGGCACCACCGCCTGGCCCAGACCCGCCAGCGCCTCGTCGGCCACCGGGTGCAGGCCGATGCCGGTGAGGTTCCACAACGCGCCCAACACCACCGGCAGGGTCACCGGGTGGACCAGCGTGTTGCGCACCGTGCTGCGCAGGGTCGACAGCGGCGTGCTTTGGCGGTCGGCGCGGGCCAGGTCGACCTCCACCAGTACCGTCGGCAGGGTCAGCAGCACCAGTGCATGCAGGCTCACGAGCGGGATGTGCAGCGCCAGACCCGCTTCGCCGAACAGCGCCGCCGCCAGCGGAATGCCGAGTTGCACGCTGTTGCCGAAGCTGGCCGAGATGGCGCGCACCGCCGGCAGTGCGGGCGTGGACGGCGCGTCGTACCGGGGTTGCGCACGGTGCGCACGGCGCAAACGGCGCGACTGCCAGGCATGCACCAGCAGCAGCATCACCACCGCCGGGCCGAAGAACGCCAGCAGGGTGCGCCAGGGCAGCGCCGCGAAGTCGAGCCGCACCACCGTGCGGAACAACAGCGCTGGCACGAAGACATAAAAAGCCACGTCCGACAGCAGCCGCGCCGACTTGCCGCTGTCGCTGCGCGGGCCGAGCCAGGCGGCGCTCCCGGCGACGAAGCCGACCCCGACCGTCAGAAAGATCGCCAACAGCTTGTGGAAGACGGCGACCGTCATGGCGCCCTGCCTGGTTGCGTCAGGAACCGGCCTTCTTTGCGGCGGACTTTACGGCGGTCTTTGCAGCCGTCTTGGCGGCAGGCGCGCGCTTGGCCGCGGTCTTGCCAGCGGTCTTGCCCGCGGCTTTGGCCGGACGGGGTTCGAACTCGAAGCCCACCTTGCCTTCCTTTGCGTCCCAGGCCAGGAAGGCCTTGAACTTGCGCCGGGTCTTGTTGCTGACGAAATTCTCCAGCAGGCTGGTCTTGCCGGTGGTCAGCAGTTTGGTGACCTCCTCGGGCAGCACCGGCTGCTGCAGGATGATCTTGCCGGTCTTGAAGTCGCAAGTGACATGCGCACCGACGCTGTGCTCGCACAGGTAGTTGCCGCCGAACTCGAACACCCGGCCCTTGCACTTCGGGCACGCCCCCAGACTCGGCTGGTCGCCGAAGTCGACCGGCTCACCATCGTTTTCGGCGCCTTTGGCGTCGTCGCCGAAGTCGAACTCCAGCTTCCAGTTGCGGGCCTCGTCGTCGTGCACCAGCTTCAGCTCGGCGGTAAACGGAAAGCCCTTCTTCGAGCGAAAACCCTCCAGCGGGCCGATCTTCTTGTCGTGAATGAAGGCGTCGGCTTCGGCGGTTTCGAAGGCGCGGCCGGCCGGAATCTTGGTGATCGAGAAGCCGCAGCCTTCGTCGTTGCCGGCCTGGCCCGTGCAGGAGAAGCGGCGGTAGTTCTCTTTCACCACGCCGCCGCAGTTGGGGCAGGGCACCTTGAGCGTGGCGTAGTCGCCGGGGATCGTGTCGCGGTCGTATTCCTTGGCCTTCTTGACGATCCGTTCGGCCATCTGCGCAATCTCGCCCATGAAGGTTTCACGCGGCAGCCGGCCCTGCTCCATCTCCGAGAGCTGGAATTCCCAGTTGCCGGTCAACTCGGGCTTGGTCAGGTCTTCGATCGCCAGCCCGCGCAACAGCGTCATCAGCTGGAAGGCCTTGGCGGTGGGCACCAGTTCGCGGCCGTCGCGCAGCATGTATTTCTCGGCGATCAGGCCTTCGATGGTCTGCGCCCGGGTCGCCGGCGTGCCCAGGCCCTTCTCGCGCATCGCCTGACGCAGGTCTTCGTCGTCGATCAACTTGCCGGCGCCTTCCATTGCACTCAGCAACGTGGCCTCGGTGTAGCGCGCCGGGGGCTTGGTCTTGAGCGCGTTGGCCGACACGTCCTCGACCCGCACCGACTCGTCCGCGGCCACCGCCACCAGGTTGGCGTCGCTGTTCTCGCCGGTTTGCGCTTCCTTGCCGTACACCGCAAGCCAGCCTGGGTTGACCAGCACCTTGCCGTTGGTCTGAAAGGCGTACTTCTTTGCTTCGGGCTCGGCCGTGCCGATCTCGACGGTGCTGATGCGGGTCGTCACCATGAACTCGGCCGACGGATAGAACACCGCGATGAAGCGCTTGACCACCATGTCGTACAGCTTCAGCTCGATCTCAGACAGCGATTTCGGCGCCTGCAGCGTCGGGATGATCGCGAAGTGGTCCGACACCTTGGCGTTGTCGAAGACGCGTTTCATCGGCTTGATGTAGCCGGCGTCGATGCCTTTCTTGGCATGCTGGCGCAACTCGCGCAGCGGGCCCGGCAGGTCTTCGGTCGCGAGCATGCCGAAGGTGTCCTTGACCGTCGCCAGATAGTCTTCCGGCAGGGCCCGTGAATCGGTGCGCGGATAGGTCAGCACCTTGTGTTTCTCATACAAAGCCTGCGCCAGCGACAGCGTGGTCTTGGCGCTGAAGCCAAAGCGGCTGTTGGCTTCTCGCTGCAGGGTCGTCAGGTCGTACAGCAGCGGGCTCGCCTGCGTGCTGGGCTTGGCTTCGTCGACCACGGTGGCCGACTGGCCACGCACCGCAGTGGCAATGGCTTCGGCATCGGCAGCGTTCCACAAGCGGTCGGCGCGGGCTTCGGGGTCGGGCTCGACCGCGGTGCCGTCCGCCGCTTTGGTGATCTTCTTCCAGCTCGGGTCGAACCACTTGCCTTCGTATTGACCCGCAACCGCGTCGAAGGTCGCCTTGACCTCCCAATACGCTCGCGACACATGGCGGCGGATCTTCTCTTCGCGTTCGACCACGATCGACAGCGTCGGGGTCTGCACCCGGCCGACCGTGGTCAGAAAGAAGCCGCCGTCGCGGCTGTTGAAGGCCGTCATCGCACGGGTGCCGTTGATGCCCACCAGCCAGTCGGCTTCCGAGCGGCTGCGCGCGGCATCGGCCAGACCCAGCATCTGCTGGTCGGTGCGCAGCGCGTCGAAGCCGTCGCGGATCGCCTGCGGGGTCATGCTCTGCAGCCACAGCCGCGTGATCGGCTTGCCATGCGCCTTGTCGCCATAGGCGTATTGCAGGATCAGGCGAAAGATCAACTCGCCCTCTCGGCCTGCGTCGCAGGCGTTGATGATCGCGCTCACGTCCTTGCGCTTCACCAGCTTGACCACCGCGTTCAAGCGCGACTTGGCCTTGTCGATCGGCGCCACGTCGAAGTGCGGCGGCACCACCGGCAAGTTGGCAAAGCTCCACTTGCCGCGCTTGACGTCGAACTCGTCCGGCGCCTTGATCTCGACCAGGTGGCCAACCGCGGAAGTCACGACATGGCTGTCGCTCTCGAAGTGGTCGCTGTGCTTTTCGAACTTGCCGGCCACGGGGGTCAGCGCGCGCACGATGTCAGCCGCCACGCTGGGCTTCTCGGCAATGATGATGGTCTTGCTCATGGGGTCCCTGGGTTCCGATGGAAGCGGCGCGGGGGTGGGTTGCGTGGAAAAGCGTCGAAGGGCCGTGCCTACAATCCGCCCTCCTCGCGCACACCCGCGCGCGCTCGTACGATTTCAATGTACCGAATGAGCAAGAACCCGCAAGCCGCTGCGCCGGTTTCCGAATTCGCAGCCGATGCTGCGGCGGACCCGGCCCCCTCATCGTCGACCGCCCAGGCGACCGCTGACAGCCGGCGCATCCAGGTGCGCCGCAGCAGCGTGCATGGCAAAGGCGTGTTCGCGCTGCAGCCGATCGCGGCTGGCGCGCCGGTGATCGAATACAAGGGCGAGCTGATCACGTGGAAGCAGGCGCTGAAGCGCCATCCACACGACCCGAACGACCCGACCCACACCTTTTACTTTCACATCGACGACAAGCATGTGATCGACGGCAAGGTGGGGGGCAACTCGTCACGCTGGATCAACCACGCCTGCGAGCCCAACTGCGAAGCCGAGGAAGACGGCAGCCGGGTCTGGATCAAGGCGCTGCGCAACCTCTATCCGGGCGAGGAGTTGTTCTTCGACTACGGCCTGGTGATCGACGCGCGCCAGACCGCCAAGCTCAAACGCGAGTACGCCTGCCGCTGTGGCAGCCCGATCTGCCGCGGCACCATGTTGGCGCCCAAACGGCGCCGGGCGGCCTGATGCGCCGCAATCCGCTGTACGGCAATCCGCTGCCGGTCATCCGATGAGCGACTTCGAGCACCTGCAGTGGGGCGCCGAAGCGCTCTGGAAGCAGCTGGAACCGCTGCTGCCCGGCCTGTCGGTTGAGGTGGTGGCCCGTGCCGATTCCACCAATTCACGCCTGATCGCCCGCGCCCGCGATGCAGCCGGCCAGCCCGACGCGCCGATCTCGGTGCCGGCCGAGTTGCAGAATCGCAGCGAGGTTGTCGGCAGCGCCTACCGCCCGCTGGGACGCCGCAGCGACGACACGATGCCCTACCTGTTGGTGGCCGAACACCAGACCGAGGGCCGCGGCCGGATGGGCCGCGACTGGCGCGCACTGCCCGGGGCCTCGCTGACCTTTTCGCTGGCATTGCCGATGGCACCGCGCCAGTGGTCCGGCATGTCGCTGGCGGTGGGCCTGGCGATTGCTCAGGCGCTGGATCCCGACGGTTCTGCCAACGCGCCGCGCATCGGCCTCAAATGGCCGAACGACCTTTGGCTGTGCGACACAGCGGCAGCCCTGTGCCCGGGGCGCAAGCTGGGCGGCATCCTGATCGAGACCATCACCGTTGGCGACAGCCGCATGTGCGTGGTCGGCATCGGTCTCAACGTGTGCCCGTTCCCATCGCCGACCCTCAACGAAGGTCTCAGCCAGGGCATCGCCTGTCTGCAGGAGATCGAGCCCGACATCACGCCTCCGCTGGTCTTGGCCCGGGTGGCAGAGCCGCTGGTGCGGGCCTTGCACGACTTCGAGCGCCGCGGCTTCGCGCCGCTGGCCGCCGCCTATGCACGCCGAGACGTGTTGCGGGGGCAAGCTGTGACCACAACCCACAGCGAAGTCGAAGGCGGCGTCGCCGAAGGCGTTGACGACGACGGCGCGCTGCGGGTGCGGAGCGGCCAGTTGCACCGTTTGGTCAGCGGCGAAGTCAGCGTGAGAGTATGAAGCCCCCACGCTCCCTGACGGTCGCTGCCCCCCGAGGGGGCGCTCCGGCTGCGGCCCGGCCAAGCCGGTTCCGCGCCGTGAAGCTCGGTCAAGTCGCGGCGCGCGCGCCAACGGTCCCGAGGAGGCGCTCGACTGCAGTGCGTGTCATGGGGACCCCATGTTCGCTGTCGCTCGCTGCCCACCGAGGGGGCGTTCGCCTGCGGCCCGGCAAAGCCGGTTCCGCGGCTTTTCTCGGTCGGGGGTGCGGCTGATGTTGCGGCTGTTGGTGGTCGTTCTGGTGGCAACCAATCTGCTGTTCTTTGGCTGGGCACAGGGCTGGCTGGCGCCGGCTCTGGCGGCGCCGCGCCACTCCGAACGCGAGCCGCAACGGCTGGCTGCGCAGGTGCGGCCCGAGGTGGTGGTGGTGCGCCCGCCGGCCGCGGTTCGGGACGGCGGCGCCGCTGGTTCGGCTTGCCTGCAGAGCGGCGAACTGCCGTTGTCCGAGGCGGCCGATGCCGAAGCCGTGCTGGCGAACGCACAGGTGCCGGCCGAGCGCTGGGCGCGCGTGCCGGGCGATGGCGCCGATGCCGGTAGCGGGCGCGTTCGGCTGCGGGTACCTGCTGCCGATGCCGCTCTGCGCACTCGCTTGTTGGCGCTGCCCGGCACCGCGCTTGCCGGCGGCTTCAGGCCCTGCGGAGGCTGATCAACCGGCGGCGTGCCGCCTCCGTCTGGCCAACGCCACCACGGCCGACAGCAGCAGCAGCAGCCAAGCGCCCGACATGGCGCCGCCGCCCCTGGAGCCACCGGCAGTCGGCGTCGGGGTTGGGGTCGGCGCGGGCACCGGCACCGGGGCCGCGGCGGCATCGACGGTCTGGGTGGTGCCGGCGCTGTTGCCGAGGCTGTCGGTCACTGTCAACCGCACCGTGAAGCGGCCCGCTGCAATGGGCGTCAGCGTGGCGGTCGATGCATTGGTGGCGCTGCTGAAGGCGCTGACGATGCCGCCGCCGTCGCTGATGGACCAGGCGTACGACACCACGCTGGCACCCGGTGCAGCCAGGCTGCCGGCACCGTTGAACACCACCGCCGAGCCTGCGGTGGGGTTGGCGGGGCTGACGCTGACCTGTGCCAGCACGCCGGCTGCCGCCGCCACCGCGGCGCCCGCGTCCAGCATGCCGGCACCGCAGACCGCGGTGGTGCAGTAGCACTGCAGTTGCTCGACATTGGCGCTCGGCGCATGGCACACCGGTACCGGGGTCGGGTCACTGCCGTTGCTGGCGCCGATGGCGGGGAACGCGCGCGCCGTGGCGCGCATTCGGTCGCGCAACAGGGTCGGCGTCAGCAGCGGTTGGGCCGACAGCATCAGCCCTGCCACGCCGGCCACCAGCGGCGCGGAAAAACTGGTGCCCACCGAGATGTCGAAGCTGTCGGTCCAGGTCGATGTCAACGGCACCGTGGTGCCGGTATTGCTGGCCGCCAGGATCGAGTACAGGCAGGGCGAACCCGCCGCGATGTTGACGCAGTTGCCGCCGGGTGCCGCGATCGTGATCTCGCTGCCCAGGTCCGAGAAGCCCACCTTGCTGCCGGCATGGCGCAGGGCCGCGACCCCGATCACGCCACGGCAGTTGGCAGGGGTGCCCACCGGCCCGCCGGCACTGTTGCCAGCGGCCGCGACGATCACCGCCCCCTTCGCCAGGATTTCGTCGACCACCTGCTGGTAGCTGCTGGTGCAGGCACCGGTGCCGCCCAGGCTCAGGTTCAGCACCCGGGCCGGATTCGGATTGACCGGCACTCCGGCCACGGCGATGCCGGCTGCCCAGCGCATGCCGGCCTGGATGTCGGCGTCGCTGCCGAAACACTTGCCCAGCACCCGCACCGGCAGCACGCGCACGCCCGGCGCCGCGCCGGCCATGCCGATGCCGTCGTTGGCTGCTGCGCCGACCAGCGATGCGGTGTGGGTGCCGTGCCAGGAACTGCGGCTGGCCACGGACTGACCGGTGCCTTCGGGGTCGCACTTGTAGAACTTGCCGTCGCGGTCGCTGTTTTCGGCCGCCGTGGTCCAGTCGCCCGGGTCGGTGGCGCCGGCAGCGCGTCCGCTGCCACCGGTATTGGACACGGCCGAGTCAGCGACGAAGTTGTAGCCCGGCAGCAGCCGACCCTGCAGGTCCGGATGCTCGGGGCGCACACCCGTGTCCAACACCGCCACCACGATGCCAGCCTGGCCCAAGGTGATCGCCCAGGCGCGTTCGATGTCGATGCCGGAAGCAACATCTGCCGTCGGCGCTCGCAGATACCACTGGCCGCTGTCGGGTCCGCGCGGCCGCAAGCCCGGTGCGGTGGCCGCGTAGAGCGGGTCGTTGGGCGCCGCGGTGATGCGGCGCCGGTAGTTGGGCTCGGCAAAGGCCACGTCGGGATCTTCCGCCAGGCGCGCCGCCAGCGTGGGGGCGTCGATGCCTTCGGCTCGCACCACCTGCGCGCCTTCGCCAACCGCGGCACCGGATGTCAACCGGCGCCCGATGCGCTGGCCCAGGATCTCGGCGCGCCCGTCCAGCGCCTGTCTCGCCGTGGTGCCGACGGCTCTTGCCGACAGTGCGTGGCGCTGCATGGCGCCAGCCCCGGGCTTGAATTGCACGATGACTTCGCCGTCGAACGGCGCCAGGGTCGTGGCACGGGCTGCCGTGCGGGTAACGAAAGCGCCCGGGTCGGCCGCTATCGCGATGCCGGCGCTGCAAGCCGCGACGAGCCCCAATGCGGCGCCGAACAGGCGGGTCAGGCGACCGAAGGGATGCGGAAATTGCACGCCGGCAGTGTAGGTTGCGCTCGGCGGGCACAAGTGGTCGAACGCAACCCGCGGCTGCGACTATTTCCCGATCACGCGCGCCATCTCAAGCACCTTGTTGGAGTAGCCCCATTCGTTGTCGTACCAGGACACGACCTTGACGAAGGTGCTGTCGAGCGCAATGCCGGCATCCGCGTCGAACACGCTGGTCATCGACTCACCGCGGAAGTCGGTCGACACCACTTTCTCTTCGGTGTAGCCGAGCACGCCCTTCATCGCTCCCAGGCTGGCCTTCTTCATCGCCGCGCAGATCTCCTCGTAGCTGGCTTCCTTCTCCAACTCCACCGTCAGGTCCACCACCGACACGTCGCTGGTGGGCACGCGGAAGGCCATGCCGGTGAGCTTCTTGTTGAGCGCCGGGATCACCTTGCCCACCGCCTTGGCGGCGCCGGTGCTGCTGGGGATGATGTTCTCCAGGATGCCGCGGCCACCGCGCCAGTCCTTGTTGCTCGGACCGTCGACGGTTTTCTGTGTGGCGGTGGTGGCATGCACGGTGGTCATCAACCCGCGCTTGATGCCCCAGGTGTCGTTCAACACCTTGGCGATCGGCGCCAGACAGTTGGTGGTGCAACTGGCGTTGCTGATGATCGCTTCGCCGTTGTAGCTGTCGTGGTTGACGCCGTAGACGAACATCGGCGTGTCGTCCTTGCTGGGCGCGCTCTGGATCACTTTCTTGGCCCCGGCGTCGAGGTGACCCTGGCAGCTTTCGGTGGTCAGGAACAACCCGGTGGCGTCGACCACCACATCGGCGCCGACCTCGCCCCACTTCAGCTCGGCCGGGCTCTTGATGGCGGTCAGGCGGATGCGCTTGCCGTTGACGACCAGGGTCTGGCCATCGACCGAAACCTCGCCCTTGAAGCGGCCGTGCACGCTGTCGTGCTTCAGCATGTAGGTCAGATAGTCGGGCTCCAGCAGGTCGTTGATGGCGACGACCTCGATCGAGTCGCCGAAGTTCTGGACGGCGGCGCGGAACACCATCCGTCCGATGCGACCGAAGCCGTTGATGCCGAGTCGAATGGTCATGTCTGTCTTCCTTTGGCTTTGAATCGTGATTCTGAAATGAGGTTTGAGCTTGCGGACATCGAAAGTCAGCGCCCCAGCACCTTTCGCACCGTGTCCACCAGGTTCTGCGGCGTCATCTTGAAGAATTTGTAGACATCGGGCCCCGGCGCGCTCTCGCCGAAAGTGTCGATGCCGACCACTGCGGCGCAGCCATACTTCCACCAGCCGTCGGTGACACCGGCTTCGACCGCAATGCGGGGGATGCGAGCCGGCAGCACGCTCTTCTTGTAGGCCACCGTCTGGCGGTCGAAGGTGGTGGTGCTGGGCATGCTGACCACCCGCACCCCGATCTTCAGCTTCGCCAGTTCGGCCTGCGCATGCATCGCCAGGCCGACCTCGCTGCCGGTGGCGATGATGACCGCGCGCGCCTTGGCCTTGATGCCGACTTCGGCAGGTTCGGCCAGCACGTAGGCGCCCTTGCCGATGTGTTCCAGCGTGGGCTTGGGCAGGTAGGGCAGGCTCTGGCGCGACAACAGCAGCGCGGTCGGCCGCATGGCGTTGGCGAGTGCCACCGTCCACGCCACCACCGTTTCAGCCGTGTCGGCCGGACGCCAGACATCCAGATGCGGGATCAGCCGCAACGCGGCAGCGTGTTCGACGCTCTGGTGCGTCGGTCCGTCTTCACCGAGACCGATGCTGTCGTGGGTGAACACATGGATGATGCGGCGCTTCATCAGCGCGGCCATGCGGATGCCGTTGCGGTTGTAGTCGCTGAAGGTCAGGAAGGTGCCGCCATACGGGATGTGCCCGCCATGCAGCGCCAGGCCATTCATGATGGTGGCCATGCCGAACTCGCGCACCCCGTAGTTGATGTGGCGGCCCGGCAGGCCGTGTTCGTCCAGCACGCAGCTGCCGTCGTCGTTGAAGCGCAGCGGTGGGGTGTGGCTGGTGTTGGTGAGGTTGGAGCCGGTCAGGTCGGCCGAGCCGCCCAGCATCTCCGGCAGCGCGCCGGTGAAGGCTTCCAGCGCCTGCTGGCTCGCCTTGCGCGAAGCCACGCTTTCGGCCTTTTTCTGCGCATCGGCGAGCGCCTTGGCGGCGACCTCGGCGAAGTCGGCCGGCAGCGCGCCGTCCATGCGCCTCAGGTACTCGGCAGCCAGCACCGGGTGCGCGGCGCGATATGCAGAGAACATGTCGGACCACGCCGACTGCGCCGCATGGCCCTTGGCGCGGGCGTCCCAGGCGGCATAGACCGCTTCTGGCACCACGAAGGGTTCATCGGTCCAGCCCAGGGCTTCGCGGGTCAACGCCACTTCGTCCTTGCCCAGCGCTTCGCCGTGGGCCTTGGCGGTGCCGGCGCGGTTGGGCGAACCTTTGCCGATCACGGTCCGGCAGATGATGATCGACGGCTTGTCTGCGGACTTCAGCGTTTGTTGAATCGCCGCCTCGACCGCGTCGACATCGTTGCCGTCGATCGGGCCCACCACGTTCCAGCCATAGCTCTCGAAGCGCAGGCCCACATCGTCGATGTACCAGGGCTTGACCTTGCCGTCGATGCTGATGCCGTTGCTGTCGTACATCGCCACCAGCTTGTTCAGCCTCCAGGCACCGGCCAGCGCGCAGGCTTCGTGGCTGACGCCTTCCATCAAACATCCATCGCCCATGAAGACCCAGGTGCGGTGATCGACGATGGTGTGTTCAGGTCGGTTGAATTCGGCTGCCAACAGCTTCTCGGCCAGCGCCATGCCGACCGAGTTCGCCAGACCCTGGCCGAGCGGGCCGGTGGTGGTCTCGACTCCCGGTGTGACATCGACCTCCGGATGCCCGGGCGTCTTGCTGTGCAGTTGGCGGAAGTTGCGCAGCTCGCTCATCGGCAGGTCGTAGCCGGTCAGGTGCAAGAGCGCATACAGCATCATCGATGCGTGGCCGTTGGACAGGATGAAGCGGTCGCGGTCGGGCCACAGCGGGTCGGCCGGGTTGTGGCGCAGGTGGTTGCCCCACAGCGCCACCGCCATCTCCGCCATGCCCATCGGTGCGCCCGGGTGGCCGGAATTGGCCTGCTGCACCGCGTCCATCGCCAGCGCGCGGATGGCGTTGGCCATCAAGGTGGTCGGGCGCTGCCCGGACGCAGCGTCGGTGGCTTCGGGACTTATTGAGGCGGGTGTGTCCAGGGATGCGGCCATGTGCAAACGCCCGGCTGGGCGCACGAAGCGGTGGGGTCGCCGATTCTAGGAGTCGTGCTGCTTATGATCGCGCCGATGCGTCATGGCCTGCATCTCACCGCGGACCTTTGCGGCTGCAGCCCGCACACCGCGGCGATGACCGATCCGGACGCGTTGAGAGCGCTGTGCCATCACGCAATTGCCACAGCCGGGCTGCTGGCCGTGGGTGAACTGTTTCACCACTTTCCGGCCCCCGGCGGCGTCACCGGCGTGGTGCTGTTGGCCGAATCGCACCTGGCTGTGCACACTTGGCCCGAGTTGGGCGCGGTAATGCTGGACATCCATGTCTGCAATCGCAGCGCCGACCACGGCGAACGCGCCAAAACGGCATTGATGCTGCTGGAGCAGGCATTCGAGCCCGCATCGGTTCACCGTCAGCAGTTGCAACGGCGCCTGGGCGAAGCAGTCAGCTGGCCAGCACCCGACGCGCCCGGTGCAGGCGCACGAACAGGTTCTGCTCGGTGATCGCCAGCGCCCGGCACACATCGCCGGTGTCCCGGTCTTGCAGCAGCCGCAGCTCGACCGCGTCGCGCAGCGTGGCCGGCAATTGAGCAATCCGCGCCAGCGTGCGGCGCAGCCGCTGGCGCTGCTCAGCCACTTCGTCGGGACGCGGTTGCGGGCATTCCAGCACCGGGCCGCTGCCGAAGCCGTCGGCATCGTCGTTCTCGTCGCTGCGCAGGCTGTCGTGGCCGACCCGCTGGCGCACCAGGTCGACGATCTTGTGCTTCAGGATCGCTACCAGCCAGCTGCGCAAGGCCGAGCGCCCGCCGAACACCGCCCGCCCGCCGGCGACGGCTTCGAAGACATCGTGCACCAGGTCTTCGGCCAGCGACGGGTCCATCAGCTTGCGGCGCGCATAAGCCACCAGGAAGCTGCGGTGTGGAGCCATGTCGGCCCAGCTCACGTCGACCCGATCGGTAACGGCGGGCTGGAGGCGGATCGGGGGTGGGCTGCGAAGCGGGCGGGTTGCGGCAAGGGTGGCGGTGGGCATGGTCGTCATCCGGTGGTGATCGATGACTGCACTGTGTGTGCCGCGCATCGCACCGGCCTCACCGAAGATCACAGTTGCATCACATCGGTGTCAGCATTGGCTGTAATGAAGGCTGTAAGAAAGCGACCGATGGCGCCGACCCGCCTGTCATGATGAGCCACATCCTCGTTGCCGAAGACCAGGCCGACATCCGCGACCTGATCGTTCTGAACCTGCAGTCCACGGGCTACGAAGTGCAGGCGGTGGCCGACGGCCAAGCTGCACTGGAACACGAAACCGAGCGCGCCAGCGACCTGCTGATCCTCGACCGGATGATGCCGCGGCTGGACGGGCTGGAAGTGTGCAAGGCGCTGCGCCAGCGCGGCCACGCCACACCGATCCTGATGCTGACTGCCAAGAGCACTGAACTCGACCGCGTGCTGGGGTTGGAACTGGGCGCCGATGACTACCTGACCAAGCCGTTTTCGATGGCCGAGTTGCTGGCTCGGGTCAAGGCACTCTTGCGGCGCGCCGAACTGCTGCGCAACGCCCAGGCCGCACCCGCAAGCGCTGCCGTGGTGCGCAACGGCGAGCTCGAGATCGAAGCGGCGCGGCGCGAAGTCCGGGTCAACAGCCGCACGCTGGAATTCACTGCGCTCGAATTCGATCTGTTGCTGCATTTCGCGGCCCACCCCGGGCGGGTGTTCTCGCGCGGGCAACTGTTGGACGCCGTCTGGGGCTACACCCACGATGGCTACGAGCACACCGTCACCACCCACATCAACCGCTTGCGCGCCAAGGTCGAAGCCGACCCGATGAACCCGCGCTTCATCCTGACCGTGCGCGGTGCCGGCTACAAGATGCGGGACCCGCCTCCATGAGTGTGCGGTTCCGGCTGGCGCTGACGGTGTTCCTGACCGGCCTGGCAACCGCCATCGGGGTCATCGCCACGGTCGTGATTGCGTTCCAGCGTTTCGACCACGAAACCAACTTCCAGCGTGCGGACGCCTTTCTGAGTCGTGTGGTGGCCTTGCACGACGACCTGCTGGCGCAGCGCGAGCGCAACCCGGACGAGTTCGACGCCTTCTTGCGCAACCTGCTGCTGTACGAGCCCGACACCCAGCTCTACCTGATGGATGCCGATGGCAAGGTGCTCGCGAGCACCACCGAGCTCGCGCCGGGTTTCACCATCGCGCTGGCACCGGTCAGGGCGGCCACGGCCGCTGCGGCGCGCGGCGACCGGCGCACGGCAGCCTATGTGATGGGCGAAGACCCGCTCTACATGGAAGCCGACGCCGTGGTGGCGGCGCGCGCGCTGCAGCGGGCCGTGATCCGGCCTTCGACCGCGGTGCAGGGTTATCTGTACCTGGTGTGCAGCAAGGGTGGGCGACAGGCGTCGCGATGGGCGTTGTTGCGCAGCAGCCTGGCGTCTCCGGCACTGGCATCGGTGGCCGCGGTGATCCTGCTCAGCACGGCGCTGGCGGCATGGATCATCGTCGCCGTGACGCGCCCGCTGCGGGTGCTCAGTGACGACATGGCGGCCGCCGCGCGCACCGGCTTCGGGGGCAATGCCAGTACCGTGGGCACCGCGGGCGGGGCCGGGGCGGCAGACTCCGGGTCGGACGACGAATTCAGCCGCCTGCGGGGAGGCCTGAACACCATGCTTGCCACGCTGCGCCTGCAGTGGGACGAATTGCGTCGGCTGGACCATTTCCGGCGCGAAAGCGTCAGCAACCTGTCGCACGACCTGCGCTCGCCGCTGACCGCCACCGTGGCGTGCCTGGAAACGCTGGAGCGGCGCTGGCAGGCCGATGCCGATGCCGGCGCGCCCTCGGCAAACGCGGCTGCGGGCAGCCGCAGCGCCGAAGACGCGCGCTTGGTGGCCGTGGCGCTGCGCAACACCCGAAACGCCGCTGGCATGGTGCGTTCGCTCGGCGATCTGGCATTGCTGGACGAACCCGAGTTCAAGTTGCGCTTGGTCCGGCTCGATCTGTCCGAGGTGCTGGACGACATCACCCTGCGCTTCGCCGACCGGGCCGCTGTGCGCGGCGTGGCGCTGCGCTTCGAGCAGCAGGGCAGCGCCGCGCCGGTGGCGCAGGTCGATGTCGAATTGTTTGAGCGCGCCATCGCCAACCTGCTCGACAACGCGCTCAAGTTCACCGCTGCCGGCCAGCGCATCGAGGTCGGCGCCCAACAGTGCGGCAGCCGGGTGCGCGTGACGGTGTCCGACACCGGCTCGGGCATCCTGGCGGCCGACCTGCCGCAATTGTTCGACCGCCTCTACCAGAGCCGCATGAGCACCGCGCCGGCCACCAGCGAGGAAGGCAAGGGTTTGGGGCTGGCGATCGTCAAGCGCATCTGTGAACTGCACCTCGGCAGCGTGTCGGTGCGCAGCGACCCGGGCACCGGCACGGTGGTGACGATCGACCTGCCAGCGGGTTGAGTGCAATGCCGCGGTGGCCCGCCCACGCGCGGCAGGCCGTCCGTGTGATCAGCCGCCCGCCGCGGACTTGGCTCGGATCTTGGCGTTGATGTAAGCACCATGCGGCACATGCAGCAGATCGGCCACGCGCCACAGCGTGTGCTGCTCGTGCGTTTCGAGATGGCCGTCGGCATAGGCCACCTGCCACATCGCTTCGACGATCTGCAGCTTCTGGCCCACGGCGAGGGCGTTGTTGAGCAAAGTGGTGAAGGCGAAGAAGTCGGTGGCGTCGCGCGAGGTGGCCTGGGCTCGCTCGATCAGCAAGGCGACGGCTTCGTCCTGCAGATCGAAGCGTTGCCGCAGCACTCGCACCACGGTCTCGCGTTCGGCCGCGCCGATGTGTTCGTCGGCACGCATCACCTCCACCAACAGCACTGCGGTGGCCAACTGCAGGCGGAGTTCGAGCTCGGCTGGGCTCTCCTGCGGCGTATCGATCAACACCGATTCGAACAGGCGCTTCAGGCCGTGCAGCATTGTTTTCAAGGGCGGCAGCTGGCCCGGGTGGTGCGTCGCGGCAGGTCGGCCGCCTGGTCACCCAGATCCCAGAGCAGACCCGCCATCAGCGCCAACGCCTGGCGCGCCACCGGGGCCAGCAGGTGTTCGTCGGGCGCGTGCTGACTGCAGCCGGCATAGCTGTGCGGCACCCACACCGTCGGCAGGCCGAGGATGTCGGCGAATACGTCGTTGGGCAGCGATCCGCCCAGGTTGGGCAGCAGCACTGGCGGCTGCCCGGTGCTGCGGGCAATCGATGCCAACGCAAAGCGCACCCAGGCGTCGTCGGGGTCGAGCCGGGTCGCCGCCATCACCACCGGTTCGCTGACCGTGATGCCTGCGAAGCCTTGCGCCTCGAGATGGTCCAGCACCTGGCGGCGCAGCTGCGAGACATCGGTGCCGACCACGAAGCGCATGTGCATCGTCGCCTTTGCCGACGGCGGAATAGCGTTGACCGGAAAGTCGGGGTTGCCGGTGCGCATCGCCAGCACCTCGAGCGTGTTCCAGCCGATCACGCGTTCGGCCGGGGTCAGCCCCGGTTCGCCCCAGTCGACATCGACCTCGGGGTCACCGGGGTCGCCGCCGAAGCGAAGACCCGCCAACGCCTGCCGCACATTGGCCGGGATCGGCGGTGGCCGCAGGGCGTCGATGCGGATCACACCGTGGCCGTCGACCAGGCTCGCGATGGCGTTGCACAGCACCGTGCCCGGGTTGCGCAGCAGACCGCCCCAGTTGCCCGAGTGGTGGGCGCCGCTGCGCAGCTTCAGTTCCAGATCGAAGTTGGTGACCCCGCGCGAGCCCAGGAACACGGTCGCTCGCTCGCGCGACAGGCGCGGGCCGTCGCTGGCGATCAGCACATCGGCCGCCAGTTCGTCGGCGTGCGCGGCGCAGAACGCCGCCAGCCCGGGCGAGCCGGTTTCTTCGCCGGTTTCCAAGAGCCAGATGATGTTGAAGCCGAGCCGCCCCTGGCGCTGCGCCAGCACCTGCGCCAGCGAGGCGATGTTGATGCTGTGTTGGCCCTTGTTGTCGGCGGTGCCGCGGCCATAGAGGCGGTCGCCGTCGACCGCCAGCGCCCAGGGGCCCTGGCCGCGCGTCCAGGACGCGTCGTGGACGCGCGGGTAGGGCCCGTGGACGCTGGCTGTCGACGGCGACCGGCTCTACGGGCGCGGCACCGCCGACAACAAGGGCCAGCACAGCATCAACCTAGCGGCCCTGCAAAGCGTATTGGCGGCGCGCGGCGGGCGGCTCGGCTTCAACACCAAATTCCTGCTCGAAATGGGCGAGGAAACCGGCTCACCGGGGCTGGCCGA
>JBDSMV010000350.1:0-9291 GCA_039915715.1 Rubrivivax sp.
GTCCTGCTTCGGCTTGGGCCTGGCCTTCAGCAACTGCGAGGTCAGCGCCGGGGTCAGGATGATGGCCACCCCCACCGACAGCAGCATCGCCGAGACGATCGTGACCGAAAACTGGCGGTAGATGACGCCCGTGGACCCACCGAAGAACGCCATCGGCAGGAACACCGCCGACAACACCAGCGCAATCGCCACCAGCGCCACCGAGATCTCGCGCATCGACTCGATCGTCGCTTCGCGCGGCGTCATGCCCGGGTTCTCGTCCAGCAGCCGTTCGACGTTTTCCACCACCACGATCGCATCGTCGACCAGCAGGCCGATCGCCAGCACCAGGCCGAACAGCGTCAGCGTGTTGATCGAGAAGCCCAGCACCGACATCACGCCGAAGGTGCCCAGCAACACCACCGGCACCGCGATCGCCGGAATCAGGGTCGCGCGCCAGCCCTGCAGGAACACGAACATCACGATCACCACCAGCACGATGGCTTCGATCAAGGTCTTCACCACCTCTTCGATCGAGAGCTTGATGAAGTCGGTGGCGTCGCTGGCGAAGCTGTAGACAACGCCCGGTGGAAAGTCGCGCGCGCGGTCGATGATTTCCTGCTTGACGAGTTCGGCAGTTTTCAGCGCGTCGGCGCCCGGCGCCAGCAACACCGCCAGCCCCGCCCCGGGGTGGCCGTTGACATTGACGATCGCGCCATAGCTTTCGCTGCCGAGTTCGACCCGCGCGACATCGCCGATGCGCACGGTGGCGCCGTTGCGTTGCGTCTTCAGGATGATGGCGGCGAACGCCTCGGGCGTGCGCAGCCTAGACTGCGCGGTCACTGTGGCGTTCAGGTACTGGTCGGCCGCCGACGGTTGCCCACCGATCTCACCGGCTGCGACCTCGGTATTCTGGGCTTCGATGGCGGCGATCACATCGGCCGGCATCAGCTGAAAGCTCGCGAGCTGGGCCGGTTGCAGCCAGATCCGCATCGCATAGGGCGAGCCGAACACGTTGATGTCGCCGACCCCGGGGATGCGGCTCAGCGGGTCTTGCAGGTTCGATGTCAGATAGTCCGAGACATCCTGCTTAGTCAACTTGTCGGTTTCGTCATAGACACCGACGATCAGCAGGAAGTCGGGATTCGACTTGCGCACCCGCACGCCTTGTTCCTGCACCTGCTGGGGCAGCCGCGGCACCGCCTGCTGCACACGGTTCTGCACCTGCACCTGCGCGATGTCGGGGTCGGTGCCTTTCTCGAACGTGACATTGATCGAGACCCCGCCGCGCGAGTCCGAGTTCGAGCTGAAATACAGCAGACCGTCGATGCCGGTCAGCGACTGCTCGATCACCTGGGTGACGCTGTTTTGCACGATCTCGGCCGAGGCGCCGGGGTAGTTGGCGCGCACGGACACCTGCGGCGGTGCCACGTCCGGATACTGGGCAATGGGCAACTGCAGGATCGCGCCCGCCCCCCCCAGCATCACGATGATCGCGATCACCCACGCAAAGATCGGCCGGTCGATGAAGACGCGCGACAGCATCGCGCGTCAGCCCTTGCGGGCCGCGGTGGGGGCAGACGGTGCAGCCTGCGCGGCGCTCGACGCGCCTGTAGGCGCAGCGCCGGGCGCTGATCCGGACGCGGCCCCACTCGCCCCTCCGGGCGGCGCCACCGTCTGGGGCGAATCAGCCGGCACGGCCGCGATCGATTGCCCGGGCCGCAGCTTGGACGTGCCCTGCACGATGATCCGGTCGCCGGGCTTGAGGCCTTCGGTGACCACCCAGTCGGAGCCGAAGGTGCGCGCGGCAACGATGGTGCGCGACTCGGCCTTGCCGCCGTCGCCGACCACGAACACCGAGGCCGCGCCCTTGGGGTCGCGGCTGACAGCGGGCTGCGGCACCAGGATCACGTTCTGGTCCACCGATTGGGCGAATCGGGCCCGCACGAACATGCCGGGCAGCAGCACGCCCTGCGGGTTGGCGAAACGTGCACGCACGGTCACGGTGGCGGTGGCGGGGTCGACCAGCACCTCCGAAAACTCGACGCTGCCGACCGCGCCGTAGTCGCTGCCGTCCTGCAGCTTCAGACGCACCTGGGCCTGGGCCGGCACCACCCCGTTCTGGGCCAGTGAACGCCGCAGCGCCAACAGGTCGCCCGACGGCTGCTGGATGTCGATGAAGATCGGATCGAGCTGGCTGATGCGGGCCAGCGGGTCGACCTGATTGGCCGTCACCAGCGCGCCCTGCGTGAACAGCGAGCGGCCGATGCGACCCCCGATCGGCGCCGGCACGGTGGTGTAGTTCAAGCTGATGCGCGCCGACTGCAACTGCGCTCTGGTTTGCGCCACCTGCGCGGCGGCTTGCTTGGCAGACGCCTCGGCGTTGGTGTAGTCCTGCTGGCTCACCGCCTCGATCGCTGCGAGTGGCTTGTAGCGGTCGGCGAGTGCGCGCGCGGCCTCGGCACTGGCTTGGGCGTTTTGCAGGTTGGCTTCGGCCACTGCGGTCGCGGCCCGATAGAGACTGGCGTCGATCTCGTACAGCGGCTGGCCGGCCTTGACCAGCGCGCCTTCGGTGAAGAGCCGGCGGCGAATCACCCCCGAGACCTGCGGACGCACCTCGGACTGGCGGTAAGCCGACGCGCGCCCGGCGAGTTCGGTCACGACCGGAACGCTGCTCTGGCTGGCAACGACATAGCCGACAGTCTTCGGCATGTCGGCGCGGCGACCGCCAGCGGCGCCCTTGTTGGCGGTGCCTTTGCCGTTCTCGGAATTGCAGCCCGCCAGTGCGATTGTCAGCAGCAGCAGCAACGAGGCAAGAGCGCCACCGGTGGACGGGCGCAAGGAACGTGAGGATGAGGGGGTCAATTCAATACGGATGGAGTGGTCGACAAGATCGGAACCGCTGGAACAGGTCGGATGACAAAGCCGGCGATGGAACCGCACTGCACATTGTGTCCAGAGGAAACCCTGATCACCGAGTACGGGTGTTGCTGCCGGGTAAAGCCAGTCCGGGCTGGCTTTACCCGGCCTCAAAGGCTGGGCTCCGCCGCGCTGCCGGGGTCTTCGCGCTGCAGGGCGGGCGGCAGCGGCAGCGACTTGCATTCGTCGAACACCCGCACCGTGCAGGTGCTGCAGATGCGGCGGTCCAGCCGGTCGAAGATGCGCATGATGGCGATGCGCTTGCTGGCGAACACATGATCCTGCCCCAACTCCTGCAGGTAGCCGGTGCGGCTCCACAGCTGCAGCACCGGCGGGCGCGGGCGGTGGAAGTACAGGTCACCACCGGCTGCGCGGCGGGCCTTCAGTTCGGCCTGCCACATCTCGGCAGCGGGCAGATCGATGAAGTTCATGCTCTTGGCCATCACCAGCAAGTGGCCCGGCGCGCCGGGTGCATCGCGGAACGATTGCAGCTGGTCGGCCACATGCGGCACCGCGCCGAAGAACACGAGCCCCTCCATGCGGATCATGCGCAGTTGCGGGCATTCCTGAAGCGGGGCTTCCACGTCGCTGCGAACCACGAAGGGCCGGTCGGCGGATTCGGCATCGAATCCCATCACCCGGATGAACGGCTTCGAGGTGCGGTACAGATAGGCCAGCAGCGACAGGGTGGTGCCCAGCACGATCGCCATCTCGATGCGGATCGTCACCGTGGCCAGCGCGGTCACCAGCGCGATCACGAAATCCTGCAGGCTGTGGCGCGACAAGCGCTGCCAGCCGGGGATGTCGAACAGCGACCACGCCACCACCAGCAGCAGCGCCGAGATCGCCGGCAGCGCAATCAGCGCCAGCAACGGTGCGGTGAAGGCGACCAGCAGCAACAGCCAGCCCGATGCGAACACCGCAGCCAGCGGCGTGCGGGCACCGGCCTGCAGGTTGGGCATCGACCGGTTCAGTGATCCGCAGGACACATACGACGAGAAGAAGCCGCCGACGATGTTCGACAGGCCCTGGCCGCGGAACTCGCGGTTGGCGTCGATCACCTGACCCGACCGCGCCGACACCGCCTTGGCGATCGAGATCGATTGCCCGAGCGCGACGATCGTCAGCGCGAAGGCGATCGACAACAGGTCGGGCACGCTCGCCAGCGGAATGCCGGGCCAGTGGAAGCGCGGCACGATGGTCGGAATCTCGCCCACCACCGACACCGCCCCGAGCCAGGTCGGCGCGCTGCCATGAGACACCAGGGCATTGAAGGTCACCGCCAGCGCAGTGCCCACCGCCAAACCGATCAGCATGAAGGGCGACCTCGGCAGCAGCCGCCGGCTCAGCAGCACCGCCGCCAGCGTCACCGCACCGACCGCCACCGCAGCCGGGCTGGCGGCGCCGATCTGCTCACCCAGATGTCGCAACAACGACCCGGTGCCATGCTGCGCCGGTGCCGGCAGACCGAACAGGTCGGCCAGCGAATGCAGCACGATCAACACCGCCGCCCCGGTCATGAAGCCGCGCAGGGCCGAAGGCGAGATGAAGTTGGCCAGCGAACCGAGTCGCAGCGCGCCGATCAACCACTGCATCACGCCCACCAGCACCGTCACCGCCAGCGCGAGCTGGATGTAGTCGGGAGATGCCACCACCGCCAGCGGCGCAAGCGCAGCGAACAGTGCCAGCGAATTGGCGTTGGTGGGTCCGGACACCACATGCCAGCTGGAGCCGAACAGGGCAGCGATCACACACGGCACGATCGCGGTGTAGAGACCGTATTCCGGCGGCAGGCCGGCCAGGGTCGCGAACGCGAAGCCCTGCGGCAGCACCAGCATCGCACCCAACACGCCGGCCCCCAGGTCGGCACGCAGGCTCTTGCGGTCGACCCGCGCCACCCAGGGTCCGAAGGCGCGGCTCAGCAGCTGCACGAACATGGACTGGATTCTGGGCCTGCTGGGAGGACGGCCCGACCTGCGCTGTCGGTCGGCAGGGCAGGGTGTGCGCTGGCCGCACGTGGCAGCCGGTTCAGGACACGACCTGGTAGTAGAGGTTCTGCGGGTGATTCGCCTGCGCGAAGAAGAACCAGCGATCGGCCAGCAGCCCTGGCACCTGGCTCGCTACCGCGAGCATCCAGGGCCATGCGTGGGTCGCCGCCTCCTCACCGCTGCCGCCCCACAGTGCCCAAAGCGCAAGCAGCGCCGGCAGCACGAACCCCAGCAGCACCAGCACCAGCCGCAGCTGGCGCAGCAGCGCCTGGCTGCGACCATGAAAGAACTCGCGCGTGTTGAACGAGCCGGCCGACATGCCCATCGACTGCTGCGCCAGCTTCGGCGCCCGGATGCCGGTGGCAGACTGCAGGGTGGAGCGGTGCCTGAGCGTGGCGTTGTGGCGCAGCGCCAGCAACCGCGTGGCCATGGCGACGACCGTCACCACCAGGGCCGCCGGGCCGCTCAGGTTCAGCAACGCGGTCTGGCCGGCCCATACCGCCAGCGCACTGCTCAGCATCAACCCCGACGACAAACCGGTCAGTGTGAAATTGACGATGGTCAGCGGTTGCGCCCATTCCTGAATGAACCGCAGGCAGGCGTAGATCATGCCGGTGCAATACCAGAGCACCAGCGCCAAAGCGATCAGCGCCAGCGGCAGCAGCAGCGCCACCGGCCCG
Source organism: Rubrivivax sp. (assembly GCA_039915715.1). Lineage (GTDB taxonomy): Bacteria > Pseudomonadota > Gammaproteobacteria > Burkholderiales > Burkholderiaceae_C > Rubrivivax. The sequence goes on from JBDSMV010000350.1 coordinate 5,567, forward strand.
CGCCAGCCAGCGCGCACCGCCAGCCACCACAGCGCCACCAGCGCAATGAAGGCCGGCAGCACGATGACCTCGCGCGACAACCACGACGTGCGCCACATCAGCACCGCACGCCAGGCGCGTTCGGGCCGGCCCAGGTGAGCGAACGAGGCCCCGAGGCCGATCAACAGCATCACTTCGGCGACCACCAATGCCACGCCGATGAAGCCCGGCGCCATCGGCCGGCCCAGCAACACCGCCAACGCCAGCGCCACCACCAGCCCCTGGGCGGCGCCTGCAATCGTGGTGAAGATCACCACCGAGAAGGCGGGGTTCAATGCGGCTTCCCGGAGTTCGCGGTGTTCGTCGGGCCGGCGCCGATCTCAGGGTCGGTGCCCGTTGCGACCGCCTCGGTCTTGCGTCGCGGCAGGTACTGGTTGGCGGGTTTCGTGTCCCATTCGGGCATCAACGAATAGCCCCCGCGCTCGCGGATCGCCTTCGACACGTCCGAGTTCGGGTCCTTGACATCGCCGAACAGGCGCGCGCCGGTGGGGCAGGCTGCGACGCATGCGGGTTTGCGGTCTTGGGGCGCCAGCTGCGGGTCGTAAATGCGGTCGACACACAGCGTGCACTTGGTCATCACGTGGCGTGCTTCGTCGATCTCTCGGGCACCGTAGGGGCAAGCCCAGGCGCAGTATTTGCAGCCGATGCACTTGTCGTAGTCGACCAGCACGATGCCGTCGGCCTTGCGCTTGTAGCTGGCACCGGTGGGGCACACCGGCACGCAGGGCGGGTCTTCGCAGTGCAGGCAGCTCTTCGGAAAGTGCACCGTCTCGGTGTCAGGGAAGCTGCCGGCCTCGTAGGTCTGCACGCGGTTGAAGAAGGTGCCGGTGGGGTCGGAGCCGTACGGGCGCTGGTCGGCCAGCGGACCGGCCGAGCCCGAGGTGTTCCATTGCTTGCAGGACGTGACGCAGGCATGGCAGCCCACGCACACGTTCAGGTCGATCACCAAAGCCAGCTGGATCGCTAGCGTTTCACCGGGTTCGGCGCGTTCGCTCGGCCTTGCGCTGGCATGCCGAGATGGCGGCAAATGCGGTGCCCTCGACGGCGCTTCGGCCACCGCATTGGAACGCAGCAGGTCTTGCAGCCAGCGGATCATGATTGCCCCTTGCGGCCAGCGAAGTAGGCCAGCACCTTGCGGGCCTTGCCGGCGCCAGCGCTGTTCTGCAGCGTGCCCAGCACGCCCGGCACGGCCGGCATCGTCGCCGTTTGCGGGAAAGTGACTTGCGGCGCTCCAGTCGCCTCGCCGCGCTCGGGCTCGGCCGGTCGGATCCGCACCCGCACGTCGTACCAACCCGCCTGGCCCGTGATCGGGTCGGAGTTGCTGACCGTGCCGGACGCCGTGCCTGGCATCGGCAGTTCCTCAGCGATCAGGTGATTCAACAGGAACCCTTTGCGCGCTTCGTCGGCCCCGGGTGCCAGCTGCCATGCGCCGTCGGCCTTGCCGATCGCATTCCAGGTCCAGACGGTGCCGGGCTCGACCGCTTCGCTGTACCGCACCATGCAGCGCACACGGCCCCACTGGCTCTCGACCCAGCACCAGCCGCCATCGGCGATGCCGGCGGCGCTGGCGGTGCGTGGGTTGACATGCAGGTAGTTGTGGCTGTGGATCTGCCGCAACCAGGCGTTCTGCGAATCCCACGAGTGGTACATCGCCATCGGCCGCTGCGTGATGGCGTTCAGCGGGTAGGCCGCCAGGTCGGTGGCGGCTTCTTCCAGCGGTGGATACCAGAACGGCAGCGGGTCGAAGTAGGTGTCGATGCGCTCGCGCAGCGCGTCGGGCGGCTGGCGGCCCCGCGTCTTGCCTTGCGCCGCGAGCCTGAAGCTTTGCAGCGTGTCGGAATAGATCGCCAACTGGATCGGATCGTTGCGCTGGCGCCAGCCCTTGTCCTTGGCGAAGTCGAGGTACGCGCGGTTCCAGTTGCGCATGAAGTGCATGTCGCTCGGCAGGTGGTGCTGGAACACGCAGTTGTTCTTCTCGTACATCTCCCACTGCTTCGGGTTCGGCGCGCCTTTCAGGTGTTCGGTGCCATCGGCGCCGCGCCAGCCCATCAAAAAACCGACTCCGGGGGCGGGCTGGAAGTTGACGATGAAGTCGGGATAGTCGGCAAACTTGCGGTCCCCATCGGCCGTGGTGAAGGCCGGAAAATTGAGCCGCGAGGCCAGCTCGATCAGCACCTCCTGGAATGGCTTGCATTGCCCTAGCGGCGCCACCACCGGCACCCGCACCGAATCGACCGGGCCTTCGAACTCCGAGATCGGCCGGTCGAGCATGCTCATCACGTCGTGCCGTTCCAGATAGGTGGTGTCGGGTAGCACCAGATCGGCGAAGGCCACGGTTTCGCTCTGGAAGGCATCGCATACCACCAGAAACGGAATCACGTGTTCACCGGTGGCCGGGTCCTTGCGGTTCAGCATCTCGCGCACCGCCATCGTGTTCATGCTGCTGTTCCAGGCCATGTTGGCCATGAAGATCATCAGCGTGTCGATGCGGTACGGGTCGCCCTTGGCGGCATTGGTGATGACGTTGTGCATCAGCCCGTGGGCCGACAGTGGGTGTTCCCATGAGAACGCATGGTCGATGCGGATCGGCGAGCCATCGGGGTTCAGCGCCAGTTCGTCCGGCCCGGCCGGAAAGCCGAGCGGCGCGGCATTCAAGGGCGTGTTGGGCTGGATCTGTGCCGGGTCGTTGAAGGCGCGGTAGTTGGGCACGATGTGGCGCGGGTAGGGCGCCTTGTGGCGGAAGCCGCCCGGGGCGTCGATGGTGCCCAGCACGCTCATCAGCACCGCCAATGCACGCACGGTCTGAAAGCCGTTGCTGTGTGCCGCCAGCCCGCGCATCGCATGAAAAGCCACGGGTCTCGCCTGTGTGGTCGGATGCTGTTTGCCCCAGGCGTCGGTCCACGGTTGCGGCAACTCGAAGGCCTGTTTCAGCGCGGTGTCGCCCATCTCCAGCGCCAGCTTCGTGATGCGCGCGGCCGCAATGCCGGTGATGGCTTCGGCCCATTGCGGTGTGCAGCTTGCGACGCGGTCGCGCAGCAGTTGAAACGACGGTGCGACGTGAGTGCCGTCGTCCAGTGTGTAGTGGCCCTCCAGTGCCGGGTCACACCCATCGGCAATGCCTTCGGGATAGGCATTCAGCACGCGGCCGCTGTTGCGGTCCCACACCAGCTTGTTGTGCGGGTGGCGGCCATCGCCCGGCGGTCCCTTGGCGGGGTCGGGGTCGAAGGCAAACAGGCCTTCACGTTCGCCTTCGTCAAGCACCACCAGTTGCGGGGCGTTGGTGTAGCGCTTCAGGAAGGCATGGTCGATCAGGTCCGATCGGATCAGCTCGTGCAGCAGCGCCATGAAGAGCGCGCCGTCGGTGCCGGGCTTGATCGGGATCCATTCGTCGGCAATCGCCGAGTAGCCGGTGCGCACCGGGTTGATCGAGATGAAGCGCCCGCCAGAGCGCTTGAACTTGCCGATCGCGATCTTCATCGGGTTGCTGTGGTGGTCCTCGGCGGTGCCCATCATCACGAACAGCTTGGCCCGCTCCAGGTCCGGGCCGCCGAATTCCCAGAAGCTCCCGCCGATCGAATAGATCATCCCCGCGGCCATGTTGACCGAGCAGAAGCCGCCGTGCGCCGCGTAGTTCGGCGTGCCGAACTGGCGCGCGAACAGGCCGGTCAGCGCCTGCATCTGGTCGC
>JBDSMV010000381.1:0-4812 GCA_039915715.1 Rubrivivax sp.
GCGCCGGCTGGAAGTGCGTGGCCAGGCGGCTGGTGTCACGGTCTACGACGACTTCGCCCACCACCCGACGGCGATGCGCACCACCATCGCCAGGTTGCGTTCGGGCCGCGCCGCCCGCGCCCGATCCGGTGACAGCGCCAGCGCCTGCAGTTCGTTGACGTGCTCGGGGCGGAAATCGAAGCATGTGCCCGGGTCGTGAAAGGCAGTCTGCAGTCCGATGTGCGCGGCCAGGTCGCGCGCCGGGTCCACCGCCGGGTTCAGCAGCACCGCGGGCCAGCCGGTCTCGGCACCGATGAGCGTGGCGTAGAAGCCGCCGAGCGAACTGCCGACGACCACCGACGAATCCACCGGCCAGCCTTCGATGCCTGCGCGCAGCAGCGCCATCGCGTCGCGCGGCGAAGGTGGCAGCTGTGGACACCACCAGCGCACATCCGGTCGGTGGCGAGTCAGCCAGTCGGCCAGGCAGCGCGCCTTGAACGACTGCGGCGACGAGCGAAAGCCGTGCAGGTAGAGCAGATGGGTGGGTGGCACGGCGGGCAGTCTAGTGGGGTGTCCCGGGGATGACTGCACCTGAACGCGCACGGCAAAATCGCCGCTTTCGCTGGCGACGATCGTGGCACCCGCCTGCCCGTCGGTCGCCCCGGAATCGAGGCGCAGACTCAGCTGCCGTGGACGTTGGGGGGGGGTCGAAACCGAATGATGCGAAACCGATCGGGTGGCTGCCTCTGCGCAGCGGTGCGGTACGAAGTCACCGGCGAGCCGCTGATCGCGCGGGTGTGTTGGTGCCGGGACTGCCAGAAAATCTCGGCCAACGGCACCGCCAATGCGATCTATCCGGTCGAAGCCATTTCGATCAGCGGGCCGACGACCACCTACACGAGTCCGGGCGACAGCGGCAACCCGATCACACGCCACTTCTGCGCCACCTGCGGCTGTCATCTGTTCGCCAGTGCGGCGTCCCGCCCGCAGTTCCGCGTGGTGCGGGTCGGCACGCTGGACGATCCGTCGTCGGTCACGCCGGTGATCAACATGTGGACGGCGAGTGCGCCGCGCTGGGCTTGCCTGGATGCCGCCCTGCAGTCCGACTCAGGGCAGCCAGCGGCGCCGCAGCAGCGACCGATCGCGGGTTGAAGCGCCAGCGATCGGCTGGTTTGCCTGGCCTGCCGCGCCTGCGGGGTCAGCCGCGCGCCTGCAACGCCGTCAGCAACTGTTCATGAACTCCACCGAACCCCCCATTGCTCATGCACAGCACATGGTCGCCGGGTCGGGCGACGGCGATGATCCGCGCTACCAGCGCCGGCACGGAATCGGCCACCACCGCGGCCGCACCGAGGGGCGCCAGGGCCTCGGCCACATTCCAGCCGTAGTCCCCCTGCAGGCAGAAGCTCAGATCGGCTTCTTCCAGTGCCCAGGGCAGCTGCGCCTTCATCGTGCCCAGCTTCATGGTGTTCGAGCGCGGTTCGAACACCGCCAGCAGGCGTTGGCCGCCGGCCGGGTCGGCGTCGATGCGGCGCTTGAGGCCGTCGATGGTGGTGCGCATCGCCGTCGGGTGGTGGGCGAAGTCGTCGTAGACCGTGACACCAGCCGCCTGGCCACGCACTTCCAGCCGGCGCCGCACATTCTGGAAGGTGGCCAAGGCTGCGCAGGCCACCGATGGGTCGATCCCCATCGACTCGGCCGCACCGATCGCCGCCAGGGCGTTGAGCTGGTTGTGTTCGCCCAGCAGGCTCCACTCGACGCGCCCCAGCTTCAGGCTGCTGCGCAGCACGTCGAAGGCTTGCGGCTCACCTCGGGCGCACAGGCCGCCGGGCTCCTCGCGCCGCGTGCCGAAGCGATGCACCGGGGTCCAGCAGCCGCGCGCCAGCACGCGATGCAGCGCCTCGTCGCGGGCATTGACCAACAGGCGGCCGTTGGACGGCACCGTGCGCACCAGGTGGTGAAACTGGGTTTCGATCGCCGCCAGGTCGGCGAAGATGTCCGCGTGATCGTGTTCCAGGTTGTTCAGGATCGCGGTGCGGGGCCGGTAGTGCACGAACTTGCTGCGCTTGTCGAAGAAGGCGGTGTCGTACTCGTCGGCTTCGATCACGAACGGCGCTCCGGGGCCGCCCAGACGCGCAGACACGCCGAAATTCAGCGGCACGCCACCGACCAGGAAGCCGGGTTGCAGGTTGGCACGCTCAAGCACCCAGGCCAGCATCGCGGTGGTGGTGGTCTTGCCGTGGGTGCCGGCCACCGCCAGCACCGGGCGCCCCTGCAGCACGTGTTCGGCCAGCCATTGCGGGCCACTCGTGTAAGGCAAGCCGGCGTCAAGCACCGCTTCCAACAGCGCGAAGCCGCGCGTGACCACGTTGCCCACCACCCAGACATCGGGCCGCAACGCCAGCTGCTCGGCACCGTAACCTTCGGTCAGGCCGATGCCCAACTGCTGCAATTGCTCGCTCATCGGTGGGTAGACATTGGCATCGCAGCCGGTCACGCGGTGGCCGGCTTCGACCGCCAACGCCGCCAGCCCGCCCATGAAGGTGCCGCAGATGCCGAGGATGTGGATGTGCATGAAGGGGATTCGGCCTTGCGGCCGCACGCAGGGGTTCGCAGCCGCGGGATTCTAGGATCGGGGCTTCGCGCCGGTGGCGCTCTGTACAAGGCCTTGCCGCCCCATGCCTGATTGGATCGGGTCGACCGCTTTCACCGGCCTGCCCTGGATCGGCAGCAGCATCTGGGCCTACCCGGTGCTGGAGGTGCTGCACATCATCGGCATCGCATCGCTTTTGGGCAGCCTGCTGGTGCTGGACTTGCGGGTCTGGGGTGCGCAGCCCGACTTGCCCGTTGCGTCGCTGGCGCGGCTGTCGCTGCGGCTGACAGTGGCGGGTTTCGGTCTGGCGTTGCTGTCGGGCCTGCTGATGTTCTCGGCGCACCCGAACGAGTTGATCGCCAACCGCGCCTTCGTCGTCAAGATGGGGCTGCTGATGATGGCCGGGATCAACGCCGCGCATTTCCATGCCCGCGGCGGGCTGCGGCGGCTGGACCGGGCGGCGCGGTTGCAGACCGCGCTGTCGCTGGGCGTCTGGGTCGGTGTCATCATCTGCGGTCGCTGGATCGCCTACCTCTGACGCCACCGAACCGGAGACCCGTCATGAGACGACGCACCCTGATCGCAGCCGCCCCGCTGTTGCTGTTCCTGCCGCGGGTCTGGGCCCACCACGGCTGGAGCAGCTTCGACCAGAGTCGCCCGATCTACCTCGAAGGCACGGCCGCCAAGGTCATGTGGCGCAACCCGCATGCCGAGATCGAACTCGAACTGGCGCCCGACCTGAAGGTGCCGCCCGACCTGGCCAGCCGCAAACCGCCGGCGCAGACCGCGCCGGTCGAAGGTGTGGCGCTGCTGAGAACCGCGCAAGTGCCGACCCGCAAGGACAAGCGCTGGGAAATCGAGTTGGCGCCGCTGTCGCGAATGTCGGCCTGGAAGGTGCCCGAAATCCAGATCGGCGACCGTCTGGCGCTGGTCGGCTTCACGACCCAGGCCGAGCAGGGCGAGCCGGTGCTGCGGGTCGAGTACCTGTTGTACAAGGACGGCGTGTACGGGCTGCGGTCGTCGCCGGCCTGATGCTGCGTCAGCCGAGTTCGCGCAGGGCCGCGCGTGCGGCTTCGACGGTGGCGGCGATCGCTTCGTCGCCATGCGTCGCGCTGACGAAGCCGGCTTCATACAACGCCGGCGCCAGGTACACGCCGCTGTCCAGCATGGCGTGAAAGAAGCGATTGAAGCGCTGGCTGTCGGTGACCATCACCTGGCCGTAGTTCTGAGGAAGTTCGGGCAAAAAGAAGAAGCCGAACATGCCGCCTTCGCTGTCGGCGCAGAACGGCACGCCGGCCTCGGCGGCCGCCGCCGTCAGTCCATCGACCAGCGCCCGCGTCTGCTGTGACAGGGCATCGAAGAAGCCCGGCTTGGCGATCTCTTTCAGCGTCGCGAGCCCGCAAGCAGTGGCCACCGGGTTGCCGCTCAGCGTGCCGGCCTGGTAGACCGGGCCCAGTGGCGCGAGGTGGCGCATGACCTCTGTCGTGCTGCCGAACGCCGCCAGCGGCATGCCGCCGCCGATGACCTTGCCGAACACGCTGATGTCAGGCTTGAAGCCGGGGATTTGTTGTGCATACAACTGCTGCGCACCGCCGAGCGCCACCCGAAAGCCCGTCATCACCTCGTCGAAGGCCAGCAGCGCGCCATGTTGCGTGCACAGCTCGCGCAGCCGGGTCATGAAGGGCACGCTGGCGCGCACGAAATTCATGTTGCCGCAGATCGGCTCGATCATCACGCAGGCGATGGCACTGCCGTGTTCGGCAAACGCCTGCTCGAGCCCCGGCACGTCGTTGTAGGTCAGCACCAGGGTGTCGCGCACCACCTCGGCGGGCACGCCGGCGCTGGTGGGATGGCCGAAGGTGGCCAGGCCCGAGCCGGCCTTGACCAGCAACGCATCGGCATGGCCGTGGTAGCAGCCTTCGAACTTGACGATCTTGCTGCGGCCGGTGACGCCTCGCGCCAGCCGGATCGCGCTCATGCTGGCTTCGGTGCCGCTGCTGACCAGGCGCACCTGCTCGACGCTGGGAACCAGGCCGATGATCGCTTCGGCGAGTTCGATCTCGCGTTCGGTCGGCGCACCGAAACTGAAACCGTCGCTGACGGCTTCTTGCACCGCTTCCAGCACCGCCGGGTGGCCGTGGCCCAGGATCATCGGCCCCCAGGATCCGATGTAGTCCAGATAGCGCTTGCCGTCGGCATCCCAGATGTGCGGGCCCTGTCCGCGGGTGACGAAGCGCGGC
>JBDSMV010000423.1:0-9413 GCA_039915715.1 Rubrivivax sp.
GGACGCCGCCCCGTTCGGGGATATGATGCCGGCCCCGCCCGCCGAGGACTGAACGGGACGGCAGTTCGCCGCAGGGCGCTGGCGCACCGCGCCGGACGACCCATCTGTCCGTAACAGGAGACAGTCATGGTCAAGGCAATCTGGAACGGCGAGACGATCGCCGAAAGCGATGACACGGTGGTGGTCGAAGGCAACCATTACTTTCCGGCCTCGGCGCTGAAGCAGGAGTTCCTGCTGCCCAGCAACACCAAGACGATGTGTTCCTGGAAGGGGCAGGCCAGCTATCAAACCTTGCTGGTCGATGGCAATGCCAATCCGGACGCGGTCTGGACCTATACCGACCCGAAGGAAGCGGCTGCGGAAATCAAAGGCCGCGTGGCGTTTTGGAAAGGGGTCCAGGTCGTCGAGTAGCGAGCGTCGGACGTCCCGTGTGATCAAGCTGGCGGCCTTGCATCGCCGACGCCTGCTGCAGATCTGGCGGTCGGCTGGCTGGCCTTGCTGCGACGCGATCGAGATCGACCTGCTGGCTGCCGGCTTGTTGCTGCGCTGCCATGACGACCAGGGGCGCGAAACCCTGCGCGTGACCGATGCCGGTGTGCAGCAGCTGGCGGCCGCCCGACGTCGCAATCAGGCCGCGTTCGACCCGCACGAAGCGCTGGTGTCGTTGGTGGCGCGGCAGATGCAGCAGGCCGGCCGCGTGGTCTGGCGCGGCTTGCGGTTGCGGGCGCCGCTCGACACAGCGGCCGTTGCGACGTCCGAGTCAGCCGTGCCACCGGCCGCATTGCACTTGTCCCTGCCCTTGCATGACGAGCGACCCGGTCCCGCCATCGCTCCGGCGGCATCCAGGGCCCGCTGGGTGACGGCGATGCCGGACGTGTTTTCGATCCGCCACACCACGGTCGAGGACTACACCGAGCCGGTCGCGCACGAGATCAAGGTGCGGCGCGCCGACCTGTTGTCCGACCTTCGACGTCCCGACAAGGGCGCCGCCTATCGGGCACTGGCCAGTCAATGCTGGTACGTCCTTGCGCGCGGCATCGCCGACCCCGACGAGGTGCCATTGGCCTACGGCGTGATGGAAGCCGACGCGCGCCGCCTGCAGGTGCTTCGTCCGGCCCCGCGGCGTGCGCTGCGGTTGTCCTTCGCGGTCTGGATGGCGCTGGCGCGGGCCCCCGCGGTGCCCGCGCTGGACGCCGACGCCGGTTGGCAAGCCGATGGCGACCAGCGCTGGCTGGGCGACACAGGGGTCGACGCACCGGGTTCCGGACCCGTGCAATGACCCTCGCGATGTGCCGCGAGCACAATCTCACCCAGCGGTCCCGCCCGCCCGAACGCGACCCTGAGCGATCGCGTCGACACTCGATGCAGGAGAGATGCGCATGCGCATGAACAAGACCCTCGCCGCGACCGCATTGGCGCTCTCCCTCACGCTGACCACGGGCAGTGCCGGCATTGCTTTCGCAGCACCGGGTCTGCCGTCGACCAACGTGGCCTGGCAACCGGCTGCTTCCGATGCCGATGTCGACAGGGCCTTCGCCCAGGCCCGCGCGGCTGGCAAACCGGTGCTGCTCTACTGGGGCGCGTCGTGGTGTCCGCCGTGCAACCAGCTCAAGGCCACGCTCTTCAACCGCCAGGACTTCGCCACCCTGTCGAAGTCGTTCGTGGCGGTACATGTCGACGGCGACCGGCCGGGTGCGCAGAAGCTGGGGCAGCGTTTCAAGGTCAGCGGCTACCCGACCGTGGTGCTGTTCAGCCCGCAGGGCCGCGAGATCACGCGCCTGCCCGGCGAGGTCGACGCTCCGCAGGTGATGGCCGTGCTGCAGCAGGGTCTGGCCAATGGCCGGCCTGTGCAGGCGGTGTTGGGCGATGCGCTGGCCGGCAAGACGCTGACTGCCGGCGACTGGCGCATGTTGGCTTTCTACTCCTGGGAAACCGACGAGCAGCAACTGGTGCCGCGGGCCGAGTTTCCCGACACGCTGGTGAAGCTCGCGCTGGCGGCGCCGCCGTCCGAGGCTGAAACCGCCACCCGTTTGTGGCTCAAGGCCCTGGCCGCCAGCGACGAGGGCAAGGGCCTGAAGCCCGACGCCGCCCTGCGCGAGCGCGTGCTGGCGGTGCTGGGCGACCCGCAGCGCTCACGGGTGCAGATGGACGTGCTGGCCAACAGCGCTCCCGACATCGTGCGCACGCTGGAACCCGCCACGGGCGCTGGCCGAAACACGCTGGTCGCGGCTTTCGACACCATCCTGCAGCGCTTCGGTGCCGATGCCACGCTGTCGCGCGGCGACCGCATGCAGGCCTTGTATGCGCGGGTCGAACTGGCGCGGCTGGATGTGCCGAAGTCCGCTTTGGCACCGGCGCTGCCGGCTCCGTTGCTGGCCGATGTGCGGGCCCAGGTGGCGCAGGCCGACCGCGAGATCCGCGATGGCTACGAACGCCAGGCCGTCATCACTGCGGCCGCCGCCACTTTGTCGACCGCGGGCTTGTGGTCCGACAGCGAAGCGCTTCTCAAGGCCAACTTGTCGAAGAGCCATTCGCCCTACTACCTGATGTCGCAGCTGGGGGGCAACGCCCGCAAGCAGGGCCGCACCGACGAAGCCCTGCAGTGGTACGGCAAGGCGTTCGAAACCAGCCAGGGCCCGGCCACGCGGCTGCAGTGGGGCGCTAGTTATCTGACAGCGCTGGTGGACCTGGCGCCGGCCGATGGCCAACGCATCGAGCAAACCGCATCGCGGCTGCTGACCGAGGCCGCCGCCGACAGCGGCGCCTTCGAAGGCCGCAGCGCACGGTCGCTGCAGCGTGTGGGCACCAAGTTGCAGACCTGGAACAAGGGCCGCGACCACGATGCCGTGCTGCAGCGGCTGCGCACCCAACTGCAGGGGGTGTGCAAGGGGGTCGACGGTGCGCTGTCCGACAAGGCCGGCGCAAGCCCCCGAGCGGCCTGCCAGGCGCTGTTGAAGCCGATCCCGGCAGCCGCCTGAGAACGCCACCGATGGCCACCCATGCTTCCGCCCCCGCAGACAAGACGTCCCCAGCCGTCGAAGGCGAGCGCCCGGTGCTCGACACCGCGCGGGTGCACTCGCCGTTGCGAAACCGGATCGCTCGCTACCACCGCGACACCATTGACGAGGTGCAGCGCACCATCGAGCGCCACCCGGTGGTGGTGGTCGGCATGCGCCAGAACCCCTACCCGAAGCGCGCGCGAAAAGCGTTGCATGCGGCCGGCGTTGGCCATGAGTACCTCGAGTACGGCAGCTACTTTTCCGATTGGCACCGCAGGCTGGCGCTGAAGCTGTGGAGTGGCTGGCCGACGCTGCCGATGGTGTTCGTCAACGGCATGCTGGTTGGCGGAGCGGACGACCTCAAGCGGCTGGTCGACAGTGGCGAATTGAAGCGCCTGCTGGGCTGATGGGGCTGCGGCGCGCGCGCGTGACCGGCAAGGCGCTGGCCGCGGCGATGTTGGCGGCTGCGGGATCTCTGGTCTCCGCCGTGGCGCTGGCGGCCGAGTCCCATGAGGGCCTGTCACCGTGCTGGCTCGACGGTGTGCCGCAGCAGGTCTTGTGCGGCGTCGTGTCCCGCCCGCTCAATCCTTCCAGAACTGATGGCGTGCGCATCGACATCCATTTCGCGGTTCTGCCCGCACTGGCGCGCAACCGCCTGCCCGACCCGGTGTTCTTCCTGGCCGGCGGGCCGGGCCAGAGCGCCATCGACCTGGCCGGCAGCATCTCGCGGCTGCTGGCGCGGCTCAACAACCGGCGCGACGTGGTGTTGGTGGACCAGCGCGGCACCGGCCGCAGCGCGCCGCTGCTGTGCCCGGTGCCACCACCGACGGCGCCATTGGCCGAGGCTGCCGGCACGGCGCAGCAAGTGGCCCGGGTGCGACGCTGCCGCGAGCAGTTGCAGACCCTGCCCCATGGCGACCTGCGCCACTACACGACCCCGGTGGCGATGGCCGACCTGGACGCCGTGCGGCGCCGGCTCGGTGCCGACCGCATCGACCTGGTCGGCGGGTCGTATGGAACCCGGGCCGTGCTCGAGTACATGCGGCAGTTTCCGCAGGCGGTGCGGCGGGCAGTGATCGACGGTGTGGCGCCGCCCGACATGGTCCTGCCAGTCGCTGCGTCGCTCGACAATCAGGGCGCCCTGGACGCGGTGTTCGCGGCTTGTGCGGCCGAGCCAGCCTGCCAGTCGCGCCATCCTGAGCTGCAGGCCGACTGGCGCAGGTTGCTGGCGCGCCTTCCGCTGCAGGTGCGGGTGTTGCACCCGGTGACCGGGGCGGCGGAGAACCTCACGGTCACGCACGATCTGGTGCTGAGCCTGGTGCGGGGACCGCTCTATGCGCCGGCGCTGGCGGCAGCCTTGCCGCAAGCCATAGCCGACGCTGCGGCAGGCCGCTTCGATCCGTTGCTCGGCCTGTCGTCGGTGCTCACGCCACGGCGCGGCGGGCACATCGCCGAAGGCATGCATTTTTCAGTAATTTGCAGCGAGGACGTGCAGTCGCCAAATGATGCAGGCTCCGCATTAAAAGTGGGCGCTGACTTTGGAAGTGCGTTCGCTGGCGTGTACGTCAGCATCTGCGCCGACTGGCCCCACGCCGAACTGCCTGCAGGGTTTCGCACCCTCCCGCCCGCGCTGGTGGCGACGCTGGTGCTGTCCGGCGGCGCCGACCCGGTGACCCCGCCGCGCCACGGCGCGCGGGTGACGCAGGCGTTGGGTGCGCTGGCGCGCCATGTCGTCGTGCCGCAGGCCGGTCATGGGCTGCTCGCGTTGCCCTGCCTGCGCGACGTGCTGTGGCGCTTCATCGACGCCGACACCGACACCGCTGCCTTGCAGGTCGATGCCAATTGCGCGGCCGGGGTGCCGCGCCCGCCGGCGGTGGTGTCTCTGGTCGCGACGCTGCCATCAGCGTCGGCTTCGGGGAGTCGGCGTTGATCGAAGTCGACGCGCTGCACATGTCCTTCACCCGCGGGCGCGGCCGGGGTGCCCAGCGCGTGCAGGCCGTGGCGGGTCTGAGTTTCAGCGCTGCCGACGGCTGCATCACCGGACTGCTGGGACCCAACGGCGCCGGCAAGACCACCACGCTGCGGATCGCCGCTGCCTTGATCGAACCCGATGCGGGCGCGGTGCGGGTCGACGGCATCGAGGTCGCCACTCGCCCGGCCGCGGCGATGGCGCGCATGGGCGTGTTGAGCGACGCGCGGGGTCTGTACCCGCGCCTGACCGCGCGCGAGAACATCGTCTACTACGGTCGCTTGCAGGGCATGACCCGCGACGCCGCCCATGCCCGAGCCGAAGCGCTGGCGCAGACGCTGGAGATGACCGCTTTGCTGGAGCGCCGCACCGAAGGCTTTAGCCAGGGTGAACGAATGAAGACCGCACTGGCGCGTGCGATGGTGCATGACCCGCCGAACATCGTGCTGGACGAACCCACCAACGGGCTCGATGTGCTGGCCACCCGCGCGCTGCGCGAGACGCTGCGGCGACTGCGCGACCAGGAGCGCAAGTGCATCGTGTTCTCGACCCACATCATGCAAGAGGTCGAACGGCTTTGCGACCACGTGGTGGTGGTGTCGCACGGCCGCACCGTGGCGACCGGCACGGTGGCCGAGTTGTTGGAGGCGGCCGGCGAGACTGACTTCGAAGCCGCGTTCGTGGCGCTGGCCTTCGATGCGGAGCGGGGTGCGGTGGGTGCCGATAGTGGTGCCGATAGCGCAGTGCGAGACGGGCAGCGGGGACCTCGATGATCGCCGCCGCCTGGATCGTCTACCGCAAGGAGATGCTGGACGCGCTGCGCGACCGGCGCACGCTGTTCATGGTGTTGATCAGCTCGGTGGCGATCGGCCCGCTGGTGTTGGTGCTGGTGTCGTCGTTGGTCGCCGACTTCGAGAAGCGCGCCGAGGCGCGTGTGGTGGTGGCGCAAGGCATGGCGCACGCTTCGCTGTTGCGCAATTTCATCGAACGCCAGACCTACTCGGTGCGAGAGGCCCCTGCCGACTGGCGCAAGCAGCTGCGCGACAACCGCCTCGGCGAGCCGGTGCTGGTGGTGCCGGTCGATTTCGAGACGTTGCTCGCCGCGGGGGAGCAGCCGCTGTTGGAGGTGGTTGCGAGCGCGTCGAACCAGCGCTCACAGGGTGGCAGCACGGCGCTGTTGCGGCTGGTGCACGGCTTCAACGCCGAGCAGGCGACCCTGCGGCTGGCACTGCGGGGGGTTTCGCCGGCGCTTCTGGAAGCCGTGGCCGTGCAGGAACGCGATCTGGCCGACCCGGCGGCGCGTGCTGCGCAGCTGGCCACGATGGTGCCGTTCTTCGTGATGATGGCGGTGCTGTACGGGGCGTTGAACGCCGCGCTGGACAGCACCGCCGGCGAGCGTGAACGCGGCTCACTGGAGCCCTTGCTGATGAACCCGACCCCGCGCCTGGCGCTGGTGCTGGGCAAGTGGGGCGCGGTGGCAAGCGTCGGCATGATGATCGCGGTGCTGTCCTGCCTGAGCTTCCTGCCCGGTCAATGGCTGCTGCGCAGCGAGGCCCTGGCGGCGATGTTCCGCTTCGGCATCGGCGAAGCGGTGTCCTTCGTCGCGCTGTTGCTGCCGCTGGCGGCTGCGTTGTCGGCGGTGCTGATGGCCATTGCCATCCGCAGCCGCACCTTCAAGGAAGCGCAGGCCAATGCGACAGTGGTGGTGCTGTCGGTGTCGTTGTTGCCGCTGGTGACCGTTTTCAGCCAGGAAGGCCCGGCCGCCTGGCACCTGTGGGTGCCGGCCCTGGCGCAAAGCGTGCTGATGGGGCGGGTGCTGAAGGGCGAAATGCTGGTGCCGGGCGACGTGATGACGATGGTGGCGGTGTGCGGGGTGCTGACGCTCTTGGCGCTGGGATTCGTGGCACGCAGCCTGCGGCAGGCGGCATTGAAGTGAAAGTTGGCAGCGAGCAAATTCAGCACGGTGGATTCGGAAACGACGAAGCGCAGCAAGTGCTGCGCTTTGTTGATCCAGAAGTGAAATTCGGCTGCCTAACTACTCTGAATGGAGTCGCCCACTGACCAGAAATCCATGACTGTTTCAGCCCCAGCCGCCGATGTAAGGGAAGCCAAGTGTTTCAAGAATGATTTGCCACATGCCGGTCTCCTGTTTGTGAGCGAATTCCGTAAAGGAATGCACGGATTCTGCGGGACCGTTGGAGCGTTGTGAACCTAGCAACCTTGATAGGTTGCGGTCGCTGTCGCCGCGCGAAGGCCGCACGGGCTGTTGGCATTCTTCAAGAGAGCAGGTTGAGGCTGATGGCTTTCAAGACGGCCTGGTGCTTTGACGCCACTCCCATCTTTGCGCACGCGTTGCGAATATGCCAGTTGACAGCGGACTCACTGACATTGAGTATCTTGGCCGTCTGCCACGTGCTTTTGCCTTCCATGCACCACCTCAGCACCTCATTTTCTCGAGGTGTGAATCTGGGAAGGTTCTCAGGTGGCTCCGTCGAGAGGATCAGCCGCATCGCAGCCGACTGCGCGTGGACCGCCAACAATTGCAGGTCGGCCATCATTCGGATGAGCTTGCTTTCGTCGGCGGGCAACGGTTGGTCGCGGTCGACCCCCAGTAGAAAATGCTTGTGTCCTGGCAGATGGAGTGCGACGGCAATTCCGGTTCTGAAACCATAGCTCGCCTGGTGTTCCCACAACTGCCCAGCCCCCTCGGAAACGTATAGCGCTTGGTCGTAGATAAATGGGACGGAAAGTGCTTTCAGCCGCTTGATCACCGGGTCGCGCCTGGAGATCACCGGGTCGAGCTGCATGCTTTTGAAGGCTTCGGGTGTGTTGCCGATCACTTTCAGGATCGGTCCATCCTTCGCGCCTGGAACGTCGACAACCACGGCCGCTGTGACGAGGGGGAACTCCAGCAGATTGGCAAAGGCAACGAGCTGGTTCTGCAGCACCGGAATGTCCGATGCCTCGCTGACGTCGAAGTAGCGTTGAAGGCTCATCGCCAAGCGTAACTAAACCTAACAAGGTTGCTAGCTTGTCGGCCAAGATACTTCCGTAAAAACTCGGGGCGTCGGAACGGAGTTTGGAGGTCGCTCATGGTTGCAGCTTGGCAAGTCATATCATGGCCGCGGATGTATTGGCAGGTGAGCCAGTTTCGTGAGCAGTCGAAGAAGCTCAGGCACCTCGGCACTTCAGTCCAGGGCTGTGCTGGCGCCGACTCCTTGAAGCACGGACTGAGTTTGTGGGGCTGCGAGTTGGATGGCACCCTGGTGGGCATGGCTTGGGACTGGGCCGAGGTTCGGCCTTCGGTTGTCGCGCTGTCGGACCCCATGAAGATTCTGTCGAACATCATCCTGCTGGACGATGACCGGTGTTGCATGGAAGAGGCGCGACGGCTCCTGTATTTCAACACAGCGGTCTTCCGGCTCCCCTGGCAAGAGGAGACGGGTCGGGCGCACCACGATACTTCGTTGGATCGCTTGGCTGCTTGAGTCTTTGGCACGTCTGCACGACATCATCGAATCTCAGGGTGGACCTGCTGTCCTCGGCATCATGGCAATGGTGTCTTCGAGCCAGCCGGCTGAACGAGGACGCTGGTGCGCGCCGGAGTCCACGGTTGAGGTCATTGCCGCGCCATCTAAAATCGACCCATGATTCAGCATCCCAAGGCCTTCGACGTGATCGTGGTCGGTGGTGGCCACGCCGGTACTGAAGCGGCGCTGGCTGCTGCACGCATGGGTTGCGCCACGCTGCTGTTGACGCACAACATCGAAACACTGGGGCAGATGAGCTGCAACCCTTCGATCGGTGGCATCGGCAAAGGACATCTGGTCAAGGAGATCGATGCGCTCGGAGGTGTCATGGCGGCTGCCACCGATGAGGCCGGCATCCAGTTCCGGATCCTCAACGGAAGCAAAGGCCCGGCGGTGCGTGCCACGCGGGCGCAGGCCGACCGCGTCCTGTACAGAGCCGCCATCCGATACCGGCTCGAAAATCAGCCCGGTCTGTGGATCTTTCAACAGGCGGTGGATGATCTGCTGCTCGAAGGCGGCCGGGTGGCAGGCGCGGTGACGCAAATGGGCTTGCAGTTTCGATCCCGGACTGTGGTGTTGACAGCGGGCACGTTTTTGGACGGGCGCATCCATATCGGCCTGCAGAACCACAGCGCGGGCCGTGCTGGCGATCCGCCGGCGCTGCGGCTGTCGTCGCGGCTGAAAGAGTTGAAGTTACCGCAGGGCCGGCTGAAGACCGGAACTCCGCCGCGGCTCGATGGCAGAAGCATCGATTTCGATCGCTTGCAGGTGCAGCCTGGTGACGGCATGCCTGGAATCGATGGCTCGCCGGCCAGCGGGCGCGTACCGGTGTTCAGTTTCTTGGGCCATGCCGAGCAGCATCCACGCCAGATGCCGTGTTGGATCACGCACACCAACTCTCACACCCACGACATC
>JBDSMV010000430.1:0-3438 GCA_039915715.1 Rubrivivax sp.
TCTGGGACGACACGCATCTCGTCTGGCCCGCAGAAGAAGCCGCGGCGCTGTCGCGCCCTGCGTGTTTTCGTGATGCCGTCAGTGGCCGCGACCACGACACCGCCGGGGCCACTCTGGCGCTGGTCGAGGTGCTGCGTGACTTTCCGGTGGCGCTGCTGGAGGGCGACGCTGGCCCCGCGGGTCGGCAGGACGGCTGAGTCAAAAGCGGCGCCGCCCGGCACCGCGCCACACCGGCTCTCGGGTCTGCGTCAGGCCTTCTTGACGTAGGCACTGCACCAGCCCGCTGCAGCCACATGGCGGCCGCCGAACAACGGGCAGGGGCCGCTGGCGTCGCCTGGCTTGCCTTGGTACAGCGCGCAGTTGCCGCAGTCCTGACCCGGCGCGTACTTGTCGTACTTGCCAGCGTCGGCCTTGCTGGCGACCGCCACATAACCCAGCGCGACTGCGCCGGGGTCTTGCGGAGTCACCATCGCGGTGCTGACGACCGAAGTCGGTGCCGATGCGGCATTTGGAGGAGCGCCAGGCGGAGCCAGCGCGTCGGACATCGTTGCCGGGGGGGCCATCTTGGTCGCAGGCGTTTGAGCCGGTGCCGGCATCGAAGAAGGCGCGGGCGGTGGGGACTTGTCGCCACAGGCGACCATCAACGGCAGGCCGGCCGCGCCGGCCAGGCCCAGCGGCAGGATGCGAATGAAACTCCGGCGGGTTGGCATGACGCCTCCTTGGGTGCAGTGAAACTGGAGATTCCTGCCCTCGCAGCGGTCTGCGTGGCCCGGGCGAGTGTGTGCCGCGCTTCCACCGCAATGCGTCAGACGACGCCTTGAATGGTGGCGTGCGCATCCATGTTCGTGTGCCGCCTGAGACCCAGCGTGGGCTCTCATGCCGGCCCATCGGCCACGCTGGCAGTGTCAGGCCGAACGCCGGCGGGCGGTGATGGCGAAGCGGTCGGCGTTGCCCTTGATGCCATCGGCGAAGCGCGGCAGCAGCGCATCCGGCAGGTCGTGCCCCATGCCCGGCACCACATCCAGCGTGGCACCGGCGATGCGGGCCTGCAGGTCGACTGCCGCGGCCACCGGGATCAGCACGTCGGCCTGCCCGTGGATGATGTGGGTCGGCGCCGAGATCCGGCTCAGTAGCACGCCGCGGTCGCCATCGGCCGCCACCGCGGCCAACTGCCGAACCACGCCGGCCGGTCGCAACGCCCGTTGCACCGCCAGGCGCAGCCGCTTGTCCAGCATCTGCGGATCCGGTGGATAGGCCGGGCTGCCGATCACTTTCAGCAGCGCCTTCAAGTGCGCCACAGCGGCATCGATGCCAGGCGCTGTCGGGCGCGACATCAGCGCGCGCTGCACCCGCAGCGAAGGCCCAGGCACCTTGCGCGATCCGCTGCCGGTCATCATCAGCGTCAGGCTGCACACCCGGCTGGCATGCTGCGCGGCGATGTGTTGCGCGACCATGCCGCCCAGCGAAGCACCGCAGACATGGGCCTGCCGCAGATTCAGTGCGTCCAGCACGCCGACCGCATCGGCTGCCATGTCGGCCAGGCCGTAGGGCGACGACACCGGCAGGCGCAGCCCGTAGCGCAG
This sequence comes from Rubrivivax sp., assembly GCA_039915715.1. Lineage (GTDB taxonomy): Bacteria > Pseudomonadota > Gammaproteobacteria > Burkholderiales > Burkholderiaceae_C > Rubrivivax. Next base: position 1,584 of record JBDSMV010000430.1, read on the forward strand.
CGCTGACCATGCCAGGTTGGGAACGCCGCGGTCGTCGAAGCCAGCGCTGAGGCCGGTGTCGCGGTTGTCGATGCGCAGCACCCGAAAGCCGCGTGCCACCAGCAGTTGCACCAGCGCCTGCGGCCAGGCCACCAACTGCATCCCCAGGCCCATGATCAGCAGCAGCGGTTGGGCATCGGGCGGACCCTGGTCGTCGACCTCGATGGCAATGCCGTTGGCAACGACCTGCACCCGACCCTCAGGCAGCAGCGGACGAATGGGGCCGGCTGGCCAGGTCGGCCGCGCGCGCGAACGGGTAGAAGCGGCGATATCGACCTTGAGGATCGAACGGCCGCCACTGGGCCGGGTCCTGCGCCAACCGGTCGGCCACCGCCAGCAGGGCCAGCGGGTTCAGGCCCATGCCGATGTGGCTGGCATGGACCTCGATGTTCTCGGTCAACGAAGCGGGCGTGTTGAGACTGGCGCGCCAGGCCACCACCCCATCGCTCCGGCTGTAGATGCTGGTGGTGGGGCAGCGTGGGGGTTTGCGGACCTGCTTGAGTTGTGCGGCAAGGGCCGGGCCCTCGACCCGCTGGCGGCTCACCATCTGATAAAAGCGCCAGGCATTGGTGCTGCGCGGATGACCTGCAAAGGGCGTTCCGAGCGTGATCACGCAGCGGGCCTGGTTGCCCAGTTCCTTGGCCAGTTCGCGGGCGTAGATGCCACCCAGGCTCCAGCCCACCAGGCTGACCGGCACGCCATGCAGGTCGACCACGCGTTTGAGTTCGGCACGGCAGCCATCGAGCACCCCGGCGCGAGGGCCGAAATTGAAGCCCTGGCGCCAGGCATAGGCGGTGTAGCCCAGACTGCTCAGAAAGCGCCGCAACGGCAGCGTGCTGAGGTCGGAGGCACCGAGGCCCGGAAACACCACCACCGGATGCCCGTCGCCTGGGGGCAGCCGCGCCAGCCACGGCATCGAGGCGATCAAAGCCGCGAATTCCAGCGGCGCGCGGGCTTCGAGCGCCAATTGCCACAGCCCGGGGGCGGCCAGGGGCATCTCGGAGGGCGGATCGCGCTCCAGCCTGGGTTCAGCTGCGCCGCGTCGTCTTGCACCAAAAAACGAAAGCATTTCTTGATCTTAGCCAGCCCGGCGTTTGCGCGCGGGATTGGCCGTGGACCCTGACTCCGCGGCGGGAGATCGGCTCGACCTGCTGGGCCTTGCCTCGGGCTTGACCTTTGCCGCGGTTGATTTGCGGGCCGCCGGTGCGGGTTTGGATGTGGTTTTCGATGCGGACGTCGCTACCGGCGCGCGCCGGCCAATCTGCGACACAGCCCCTTCGACCGCCGAACGCAAGGCGCTGTCAACCGCCTTGCTCATCGCCTTGCCGACCCCGCCGACGCTGCCGGTGACGGCCTTGCCAACCGCCGAGCGCGCTGCGGCTCCGACCGACTCCACCGAGCCGCCCAGGCGCCGCGCCGAGCGCCGCAGCACCTCGGTGACATCGGGCTGGCTGGAATTTTCGGATTCGTCGGGGGCGGTCAGCGCCGCCAGGTCGTCGAATGCCACCGCCAGCGCCGCGGCCAGTTCGCGAACGTCGGGCATGGCCTTGGCATCGGCCATCAGGCCGAAGTCCATCGACTGGTCGTAGCTCTGCACCGTGATGTTCAGCCCCAACCCGTGGACCACGATCGACGCCGGATAGTTGCTGAGCATGCGCGCCCCGGCCATGTACAGCGGCACCGGCGGGCCGGGCACGTTGGAGATCACGAGGTTGGCGACCTGCGGGATGCGGTCGGCCACCTTCGCTTTGCCATACAGCGCGGTGGCGGCTTCCATCAGCCACGGGATGCCCAGCGACGGAAAGTCGGTCGGCAG
>JBDSMV010000446.1:0-8161 GCA_039915715.1 Rubrivivax sp.
ACTGCAGGGCCAGGATGCCGAAGTGGTGCTGTCGGGCACCGGCCTGCCACGCGGGTCAGACCCGCGGGCCCGGGCCGGCGCCGCCGAGCCGCATGCGAACCGCCCTTCAAGTGCTCACCCAAGCGCCCACTCCACGCGAGAACTGCGGGTGCACAGCCGCGACGGCCGCGAGCTGTGGCTGGCAATCGAGCTGCGGCCCCTGCCGCGCATCGGCGGGCAAGGGGGCGGCCATGTGCGGGTCTGCATCGACCACAGCGCGCGCATGCACCAGCAGGCCAAGTTGCAGGCGCTGTGGGCAGCCTTGCCGGTGGGCGTGCTGGTGCACGATGCCCATGGACGCATCGTCGATGCCAGCCCGGTGGCCGAGCGCCTGTTGGGCGAGGCGGCCGCGGCCCTGCGGCAGCGCGACCCGGGCGACCCGCGCTGGCAGGCCCTGACCATCGACGGCCAGCCGCTGGCTGCCGATCAACACCCGGTCGGCCACACCCTGGCCACCGGCGACGGTGCGCTGCCGGTGACGCTCGCGATCCAGACACCGGCCGGCGCGCGACATTGGCTCAGCTGGCGCACCGCTGCCCAGACCGACCCGCAGGGCCGCGTGCTGGGCGTGGTCAGTTGCTTCGTCGACATAACGGAACAGCAACGGCTGCTGGCCCGGCTGCAGGCCGCGGGGGCGGCAGAGGGCGACATCGGCGGCACGCCTGGCGACGGGGTCGATCTGAAGCCAGGGGTCGTGGGGGGCTCGGCCGGTTCGGCCGGTTCGGCCGGCTCGGCCGCGATCGCCGGCGCTGCCCGCCGCGTCGACGCTGCTCCGCCGGCACGCGCCCGGATGTTCAGCCATGTCGACCACGCGCTGGCCCACCTGCGGCGTCATCCGGGCTATGGCTTTGCAGTGGTCAGCGTGCAGATCGCGCTGCCCACCGACGCGCCACCCGGCCACCCGGACCGCCCTGCCGTGATGCGCTTGACGGCCGGGCGCCTGAGGCAGTTGCTGAGACCAGGCGACCTGCTGGCCTGCGGCGCCGAAGACGAAGAAATGGCGGCTCGCAGCGGTGGCGACGCCTTCACGCTGATGCTCGACGGCGTGGGCGATGCGGTGGCGATGCGCGCCATCGCCGAGCGCTTGCTGCGCGAGTTGGCTGCCCCATGGGCTGCTGACGATCCCGCGCCTTCCCACCCAGACGCGGACCCGGCGCAGGCTGCCGCGACACATCCGATTGCCGACCGAGGCATGACCCTCAACGTGCATTTGGGCGCCACCCTGTGCCGCAGCGCGCCGCCGGCGCTGACCACTGCCGATGTGCTGCGGCAGGCCGACCTGGCGCTGCACGATGCCCAACAGGCCGGCGCGCTGCAGTGGCGCTTGCACGACGACTCGGTGGCCGGGCGTGTGGTGCGTCAGCAGGCGCTGCACAGTGAGCTGCAGCGGGCGCGCGAAGACGGCGAGCTGATGCTGGTCTACCAACCGATCCTGGCGCTGCAGGCCAACGCCGAGGTGCTGGCCGTGGAAGCGTTGCTGTGTTGGCAGCACCCGCAGCGCGGTTTGCTGCCGGCGCTCGACTTCATCGACGCGGCCGAAAGCAGCGGCCTGCTCGACGCGATGGGCGATGGCCTGCTGCGACAGGCCTGCATGCAGTTCATGCGCTGGCAGGGCGAACTGGGCGCGGCCGCACCGGTGCGCCTGGCGGTCAACCTGTCGGCGCGGCAGTTGTCGCGCAGCGGACTGGCGTCGGCGATCGCTGCCACTCTTGCGGCCAGCGGCATGCGGGCGGGGCAGTTGCAGATCGAGGTCGGCGCCGCGGCCCTGGCCGAAGTGGCCGCGCTCGACCTGGAGACGCTGCGTGCGGCCGGTTTGCATCTGGTGCTGGACGACTTCGGCAGCGACGGTGCCAGCCTGGCGCGCCTGCAAAAGGCCCCGATCGACGGCGTCAAGATCGACCGCAGCTTCGTGCACCGCAGCGCGGGCAGCGAGTCGCAGCAGGTGTTGATCGAAGCGATCGTCAACCTGGCGCGGCTGCGCGGGCTGCAGGTGACCGCCGAAGGCATCGAAACCGCGGCCGAAGCGCGCCTGATGGGAGCCCTCGGCTGCGACGCCGGTCAAGGCCATGCCTGGTGCCGCCCGTTGGCGGCGCCGGCGCTGACCGCGTGGCTGCTGGACGGGAGCGGACGCGAACTGGCACCCGTGCGAGGCGTGGCCGATCCGGACCAGGTGCCCGCAGTCGACGACGGCAGCACCGCCGCCGACAGCGCTGACGAGCCCCCGCGCCAGCCCGAGGCGGCCGACACCGTCTGATCCGCCGGCCGCCGCCACCCCATCGGGCGCCGCTGCAGTCCGTCGCCACCGGGTTGCACTTCGTCGGCTCGGAGGTGGACGCGCAGGGCGCACTTCCTACACTCCGGGCCTGCACCGGGCCACCCATGGGCCCGGTGCGCAGGGTCCGGGGGAGACGATGGCAAAGAACAATCGCCGGCTGATGCTGGCGGGAATGGTGGTGCTGGTGGTGGCGCTGGGCCTGGCAGCAGCCTACAGCCGCGGTGCCTTCGGTGGCGGCACGTTAATGGCTGGCGCCAAGGACGGTGGGGGCAAGGACGGCAAGAAGCCGGAGCCGACGCTGGAATTCGCGGCTCGCGAAGTCGTCCACCCGACCCTCGTGCGAATGCCCGAGCTGATCGCGTTTTCGGGTCCGCTGGTGGCGCCGCAAACAGCGATGTTGCGCGCCAAGACCGCCGGCACGCTGCTGAATTTGAACGTGGCCGAAGGCAACCGCGTCAACGCCGGACAGGTGCTGGGTCGCATCGAGATGGCCGAACTCGGCAGCCGCGTGGCCGAGCGCAATGCGCTGCTGGCATCGGCCCAGGCCTCGCTGGGGCAGGCCCAACGCCTGCACGACAGCAACCAGCGTTTGGCCACGCAGCAGTTCATCTCGCCGATCGCCCTGCAGAACTCGCAGTCGGCGCTGGACACCGCGCGTGCCAACCTGGCAGCCGCCCAGGCTGCGCTCGACACCACCCGCGTGGCGGTGCGCGACGCCACGCTGGTGGCACCGATCGCCGGCATCGTCGCCAAGCGCCATGTGCTGCCGGGCGAGAAGCTGAGCCCCGAGCAGCAGGTGCTGACGATCGTCGACATCCGCCAGCTGGAATTGGCCGGCACGGTGGGCACGCACGAGGTCGGGCGCTTGAAGGCCGGGCTGCCGGTCGAGGTGCGGGTCGAAGGCATCGACGCGCCGGTGACGGGCGAAATTGCCCGCATCGCCCCGGCGGCCGAGCCCGGCACGCGCTCGATCGGCGTCACGATCGCGCTCACCAACCGCGACGAACGACTGCGTGCCGGCCAGTACGCGGTGGCCAGCGTGACCCTGGCCGACCCCACCGAACGCCTGACGCTGCCCCGCAGCGCGGTCGGCTCCACCGCCGGGCAAGACCATGTCTGGCTGGTCGAAGGGGGCGTGCTGGCACGCCGTGCCGTCACCCTCGGCCGCGCCGATGCGCGCGAAGGCCGGGTCGAAATCCTGAGCGGCGTGCAAGCCGGCAGCCAGGTGCTGGCAGCGCGCTTCGACAACCTGCGCGAGGGTGCCAAGGCGCGGGTGCTGTCGACCGACGGGGCTGCCAGGGCGTCCGCGGTGGCATCGGCAAGCCCGACTTCGGCTCCCAGCGGCACCACGCCCGGTGTGGCCGAGGCGGTGCGCTGATGAGCCGCATCGCCACCACCGCAGTGCACCCGCAGCAGCAGGAGCCGACACCATGTGGATGACCCGCGTCTCGATCAACAACCCGGTCTTCGCCGCGATGGTGATGGTGGCGTTGTGCGTGCTCGGCTTGTTCTCGTATGCCAAATTGGGTGTCGAGCAGATGCCCGACGTGTCGCCGCCCGGCGCCTGGATGGAAGTGCGCTACCCGGGCGCCAGCGCCGAAGCGGTCGAACGCGAGGTCATCAAGCCGATCGAGGATTCGGTCAACACCATCGCCGGCATCAAGCGCATCACCGCCCGCAGCCTGGAAGGCCGCGGCGACATGAGCATCGAGTTCGGTCTGGACACCGACATGAACCGCGCGATGCAGGACATCCGCGATCGCATTGCCGCGGTGCAGAGCCACTTTCCGCGCGATGTGCGCACGCCCACCGTGGCGCGCTGGGACAACGACAACAACCAGCCGCTGGTCAGCATGGCACTGCTGTCGCCCACCCGCAGCACGCGAGAACTGTCGATCATCGGCGACCAGTTGATCGAAAAAAGGCTGCAGCGCGTCGGCGGCGTGGCACGCATCGAAATCAACGGCCTGCGCGAACGCGAGGTGCGCATCGACCTCGACCCGGTGCGGCTGCAAGCCTATGCCGTGACCCCGGCGCAGATTGCCACCGCGCTGCGCGAAGCCAATGCCGACCAGCCCGTGGGGCTGATCAGCGACGGCAACCAGGACACCTTGTTGCGGGTCGAAGGCCGCATCCGCGACCCGCGCCAGTTCGCCAATGTGGTGGTCGCGCGCCGCAACGGATTGCCGCTGTTGTTGTCGGACCTGGGCACCCTGGTGGAGCGCGAACGCGAAGCCGAATCGGCCGCCCGCATCAATGGTCAGCCTGCTCTGTCGATCAATGTCTACAAGCAGCAGGACGCCAACATCGTCGCCGCCGGCGACGCGGTCAAGGCGGCGATGGACGAGATCAGAAAGCAACTGCCGCCCGATGTCGAATTGCGCCTGATCTATGCCAGCAGCGACTGGGTCAAGGGATCGCTGACCGGCTTGCGCCACACCCTGATCGAAGGCGCGTTGCTGACGATCGCGATCGTGTTCTTGTTCCTGCACAGCTGGCGCAGCACCATCATCACCGGGCTGACGTTGCCGATCGCGGTCATCAGCAGCTTCATCGCGGTCTATGCCTTCGGCTTCACCTTGAACTTCATGACGATGATGGCCTTGAGCCTGTGCATCGGCTTGTTGATCGACGATGCGATCGTGGTGCGCGAGAACATCGTGCGCCATGTGCACATGGGCAAGTCGCATCACCAGGCCGCCCGCGACGGCACCGACGAGATCGGCCTGGCAGTGATGGCCACCACCTTCGCGATCGTCGCGGTGTTTGCGCCGGTGGCGTTCATGGGCGGCATCGTCGGCAAGTTCTTCTTCCCCTTCGGCATCACCGTGGTGGTGGCGGTGCTGGTGAGCCTGTTTGTCAGCTTCACGCTCGACCCGATGCTGTCCGCGGTGTGGCATGACCCGCCGTCGGCGCACCTGAAGCGCATCTGGGGAATAGGCCACGCGATCCGCGCCACCGACCGCGCGATGGATGCGCTGCACAGTTTCTACGAACGCAGCATCCGCTGGATCTTCTCGGCCCGGCGCTGGCGCGTGTGGCTGCCGGTGTGGGCACGCAGCTTCGGCGCCGACAACGTCCGCGACAAGACGAGCCGGCGCAGCCTGCGCAGCGCCACCATCACGCCGCGAGGGGTGGTGGTTGGCGCTGGCATCCTGAGCTTCGTGATCGCGCTCGGGATGATGCCCCTGGTGGGCAGCGAGTTCGTACCCGAAACCGACCAGGGCTACACCCAGCTGGCGCTGCAGATGCCGGTGGGGTCGAGCCTGGACCGCAGCGACGCCAAGGTGCGCCAGATCGAAGCCATCATTCGCCAGATGCCCGAGATCGAGAACATCTCGACCCGCATTGGCGGTGCCGGCCAGCGCAACAAGGCCTGGCTCGACATCACGCTCAAAGACAGGAAGCAGCGCACGCGAAGCCAGAAGCAGATCGAGAACGCGATCCGCGAGCAGATCGCCAAGATCCCCGGCACCGATGCCAGCCTCGGCTTCAACCGCCCGGTCTACATCGCGATCCTGGGCAACGACCCGGTGGTGTTGGCGCAGGTGGCCAATGACTTCGCCAAGCAGGTGGGCAAGATCAAGGGAGTGGTCGATGTCGAGTCATCGGCCAAGCCGGGGTTGCCGGCTTATGCGGTGCGGCTGAAACCCGGCGCGGTGCGCGAGCTGGGCATCACCGCACCCGAACTCGCGAGCAGCCTGCGGGCCTATGTCAACGGCGAAGCGGCCACCACCTGGACCACCCCTGACGGCAAGCAGGTCGAGGTGGTGCTGCGGCTGGCCGAGCGCCAGCGCGAACGCATCGAGCAGCTGCGCGGCCTGCCGGTGGCCTTCGCGGCCAACGGCACCCCGATCTCGCTCGAGAGCGTGGCCACGATCGAAACCGTGTTCAATCCCGAGATCATCCGCAGACAGAACCTGCAGCGCCGCGAGGCGGTGTTCGCCGGCGTCAAGGACCGCAGCGTGGGGGAGGTCGGCGACGATGTGCAGGCGCTGATCAAGAAGACCGTGTTGCCCCCCGGCATCAGCTTCGACATCGGTGGGCAGTTGCAGCAGCAGGGCGAAGCCTTCGGCGGGTTGATCGGGGCCATGGGGCTGGCGGTGATCTTCATCTACATCGTGCTCGCGAGCCAGTTCGGCAGCTTCCTGCAGCCGCTGGCGATCATGGCCAGCCTGCCACTGGCGCTGATCGGGGTGATGCTGGCGCTGCTGTTCTGGAACAGCACGCTCAACGTGTTCAGCATGATCGGTCTGGTGATGCTGATGGGTCTGGTGACGAAGAACGCGATCCTGCTGGTGGACTTTGCGAACCAGGAGCGCAAACGCGGTGCCAGCGTGCCCGACGCGCTGCTCCAGGCCGGCATGACGCGGCTACGTCCGATCGTGATGACAACGATGGCGATGGTGTTTGGCATGCTGCCGCTGGCGCTGGCATTGAACGATGGCGGCGAGATCCAGGCCCCGATGGGGCGCGCGATCATCGGCGGCGTCATCACCTCGACGCTGTTGACTTTGCTGGTGGTGCCGGTGCTCTACAGCTACCTGGCCAGGGTCGCGAAGGCACCACGCCCGGCGCCAACGGTGCAGGGCGGGAGTGCCGCGAGCCCCCTGTTGACGCCGGCGGATCGCGAGTAGCGGCGGGCACGGCTTCGATTGGCCCCGCGCTTTCGTCGGGTGGGACCGAGGGGCGGGGTGCGCGTGCGCCAGAGTGCGCGCCTCACGCGTCAGCGTCGGGCGGCAGTGTGCTCGGCGCAGCGGCGTGTCGATCGCGCTTGTTCCGGTGCCGGCCTTGGCGCATCCGCTGCAGGGCAGCCTGCGCAACGGCGTCGAATTCGGCCGGCGCGGGCTTGCCTGCCATGGGCTTGACCACCGCTCCGTCGGGTCGCGGTGGCAGGCGGGCGGCGCTTGGATCCCGGTTGCGGGCCAGTTGCCAGATGAGTCCGCCGGCCATCGCGGCCAGCAAAGCGATCGCGGCCGACAGCGCCAGGCGCTGGCGTTCCAGCTTTTGAATTCGCTCGTCGAGGCGCAGGGCGCTGGTCGCATGCAGTTGCTTGAAGCGTTGCAGCAGCGCGACCGAGCTGGCCGACTCCCGCAGCCGGGACGGCGCCGCCGCGGCGGTCAGGGTTGACCCGTCAGGCGTTGCTTCCAACTGCGCCTGGTGCCAGCGTTCGCGCGGCAGCGAACGGGCCTGGCGCAAGGCCTCGGCGGTGGCGTCGCCGTCCAGCCGCGTGTGCAGCGCTCCGGCGCTGCCGAGGTCGTCGATGACCTGCAGGCTCTGTTCGACCAGCAGGCGGTGGGCCCCGTCGCTGCCTGCGGCGTCGATGCGGTGTGCGGTCAGCGCCTGCACCAGCGACTGCCAGTCGCTGCGCAGCGCATCGGATTCGTTGCGGGCCCGCGGCCACAGGTTGGTGGCCAACTCGGTCGAGAGTGCCCCCAGGCGGCTGTCGACGGTCTCCTGCTGCAGCAGACGCTGTGGCTCGACACCGGCATCGCCACGCAGCATGCGGCCGGCCAGGTCGCGGTGATCGATCACGCTGGCCTGCACATCGACTGCGCGCGCCATCGGGTCGAGCCCGGCTTGCTCCAGACGCACGGCCGCCAGTTCGTCGGCCTGGTAGCGGAGCATCTCTGCGGTCGGCAGCGCCACCATCAACGCACCGATCGCGCTCAACGCAGCCAGGCGGCGGCGCGGTGCCGCCGCATCGGGTGCGCGATCGGCGCTGGTTGGCGCCAGGCTCGGCGCAGGGATCGGCGGAAGGTCGGGTGGGGGCATGCGCAGGGGGAGCGCCCCACTGCGGGCGCACCGTGAGAGGCGTTGTCTGCGCAGTTATCGGCACGCCGGCGC
>JBDSMV010000021.1:0-8927 GCA_039915715.1 Rubrivivax sp.
GCGGCCACGCGCTTCGTGCTGCCGGTGCTGCTGCCCGATGGCGCACGCGGGCGCGGGCTGCGGCGCCACCTGGGCCGCGGCGCGGCGGCGCTGGTGCGGCTGCTGCCGCGCCTGCGCCGGCCGCTGCTGGCGCTCGGCGTGCTGGCCGCCGCCGGGCTGTGGTGGCAAGGCACTGCCATCTGGAGTGCCGACCTGGCGTCGCTGAGCCCGATCGGCGCCGATCGGGTGGCCCTGGAAGAAAGCCTGCGAGCCGATCTGGGCGACAACGCCGACAGCGCCTTGGTGGTGGTGCAGGGGCGCACGGTCGAAGACACGCTGGTCCTTGCCGAAGCGGTGGCCGACCGGCTCGATGCACTGGTCGACGACGGCGCGCTGCTGGGCTACCAGAGCGCCACCCGCTGGTTGCCCAGCGTGGCGATGCAGCAGCGGCGGCTGGCGAGCCTGCCCGATGCCACCATCTTGCGCCGCGCGCTGGCCGACGCCACCGCCGGTGGCCCGCTGCCGGCGGCGCGGCTGGCGCCGTTCGTCGACGCGGTGCAGGCCGCGCGGCAACAGGCGCCGGTGACGCTGTCTTCGCTGCAAGGCACGGCGCTGGCATCGGTTGTGGGGGCGCTGCTGCAACAACGTCGCGATGGCAGTTGGGCGGCGCTGCTGCCGGTGCAGTTGCCGCGTGCTGCTGTGGCGGGTGACTCGACCGAGGCCCGTGCCGCTGCTTCACCTTCTTCACCCGCCGCCACCCCGGTGCCCGCGTCGACCACGGTGCGGCAGGCGCTGGCGGACCTGGCAACCCGCGGTGGCGCATCCGATGCGGCCGGGGCACCGAAGCCACCGGCCGCCGTGCAGGTGCTGGACATCAAGCCCGAACTCGACCGCCTCTATGCCCGCTACCTGAGTGAAGCGCAGGCCCAGACCGCGCTCGGTGCGCTTGGGGTGCTGGTGCTGGTGGCACTGTGGTTGCGGTCGGGCCGGCGCCTGCTGGCGGTGTGCCAGCCGCTGTTGCTGGCGGTGTTGCTGACGCTGGCCGGGCTGGCGCTGCTGCGGGTGCCCCTGGGCATCCTGCACCTGGTGGGGTTGCTGCTGGTGGTCGCTGTGGGGTCGAACTACGCCCTGTTCTTCGACCTGCTGCAGCAGCCGCGTGCAGCCGACGAAGGCGACGATGCGGCGCACGACACGCTGGCTTCGCTGGCACTCGCCAACCTGACGACCGTGCTGTCGTTCGGGTTGATCGCGCTGTCGTCGATCCCGGCGCTGTCGTCGATCGGCCGCGTGGTGGCACCCGGTGCCCTGCTGGCGCTGCTGCTGGCGGCCGCCTTTGCGCGGCCCGCGCCGCGCGCCACCGCGATCCGCAGCTGAACCCCCTGCGTCCCCGTGTGAAAATCGGCCCGCCCGCCGATCCTGTCGGACCCAGACGATCCCAACCCCGCGCCACCGCGCTGCGTTGCGCTTGCATTCGGTGCCCAACCCCACCCCACCCCATTCGGCCGAAGCCGCCTCCGGTGCTCCGGCCGCAAACCGCACCACCTTGCGCCCGCCGGCCATCGCCGATGCGTCTGCCCCTGGTTGGTCCTGGCCGCCTGCCATCCGCGCCAGCGTCGCACTGCATGCGCTGGCGGGCACCGCCGCCTTGGCAATGCCGGGTGCATGGCCGCTGGCACTGGGCGCAGTGGCGTTGAACCACCTGGCGCTGTCGGCCGCCGGGCTGTGGCCGCGCAGCAGCGCACTCGGACCCAACGTGCGTCGCCTGTCGCCTGACGCTGCGGACCACGGGGCCTGGGCACTGACATTGGACGACGGCCCCGACCCCGAGGTCACCCCGGCGGTGCTGGACCTGCTGGCCGCGCACGGTGTGCGAGCGACCTTCTTCTGCATCGCCGAACACGCTGCGGCGCACCCTGCCCTGCTGCGCCGCATCCTGGCAGCCGGCCACAGCGTGCAGAACCACAGCCACCGGCACGGCCACCAGTTCTCGATGCTGGGGCCACGGGCACAGCGTCGCGAGATCGACCGCGCCCAGCACGTGCTGGCCGACATCGGCGGCACCCTGCCGCATTGCTTTCGCGCCCCGGCCGGGCTGCGCAACCCCTTCACCGACCTTGTGCTGCACGAGTTGAACCTGCACCTGGTGAGCTGGACGCGGCGCGGCTTCGACACCCGCGAAGCCGACCCGGCACGCGTGCTGGCGCGCCTGATCGGCGAGAGGCACGATGGGCAACCGGCGCGGCTGGCTGCCCGCGACATCCTGTTGCTGCACGACGGACATGCCCGGCGCGGCACCGATGGCAAGCCGCTGCTGCTGACCGTGCTGCCGCTGCTGCTAGAGCGATGTCGCGCTGCCGATCTTCACGCTGTGACGCTGGCCGAAGCGCTGCCGCCGCGACATGCTGCCGCTGCGCAGGGCACGGCATGACCACACGCGCGCGTCCGGTCGCAGGAGCCGGGTTTCCGCCCCAAAGTGCAATTGACGCGCCGGCACTCCCTGGTCGCCAGCGGGCTGCCGGCCTGCGGCCGTTTACCTCCGGCTCGACCGGGTTACCCGCACCATGAATCCCCTGGCCGTCAGCCACTGCAGCATCGTCACCGCGCTCGGCGACGGGCAGGCCGCCACCGTGGCAGCGCTGCGCGAATCGCGCACCGGGCTCGCACCACGGGGGTTCGAAACTGCCGCGCTCGACACCTGGCTGGGGGTGGTCGAAGGGCTCGACGGCGGTGATGACGGCAACGCCGGAGCAAGATCGCACGCGACCGGTTTCAAAGGTCCGCTGGCCGCTTTCGACTGCCGCAACAACCGCCTGGCGGCACGCGCGCTGCACAGCGACGGTTTCGCCGACGCGGTGCAGCAGGCCGCGCAGCGCGTGGGTCCGGCTCGCGTCGGCGTGTTCCTGGGCACCAGCACGTCGGGCATCCTGCAGACCGAGATCGCCTACCGCCACCGCGACCCCGCCACCGGCGCCCTGCCACCGACGCTGGACTACGCCGGCACCCACAACACCTATTCGGTGGCGCGCTATGTGCGGGCCGCGCTCGGCCTGCAGGGCCCGGCGCAGGTGGTCAGCACCGCCTGCTCGTCGGGTGCCAAGGTGTTCGCGACCGCGGCACGCATGATCGCGCTCGGCGTGGTCGACGCCGCGGTGTTGGGGGGCGTCGACAGCCTCTGCATGACCACGCTCTATGGCTTCAAGTCGCTGGAGCTGTTGTCCACCGACATCTGCCGCCCCTGGGACGCCGATCGCAATGGCCTGTCGATCGGCGAAGGCGCCGCCTTCGCGCTGCTGGAACGTCAGCCGCCGGACCCGTCGGCAGTGTGCGGCTGGTTGCTGGGCGCCGGCGAGAGCAGCGACGGCCACCACATGAGCAGCCCGCACCCCGAAGGCGCAGGCGCCGCGGCAGCGATGCGCGGCGCTCTGGCGCAGGCCGGCCTGCAAGCCGCCGATGTCGACTACCTCAACCTGCACGGCACCGGCACGCCGGGCAACGACGCCGCCGAAGACCTGGCGGTGTGCGCCGTCTTCGGCACCGCGCTGCCGTGTTCGTCGACCAAGGGCCACACCGGCCACACGCTGGGCGCTGCCGGGGCGGTCGAAGCAGTGATCTCGCTGCTGGTGCTGCGCCATGGGGTGATGCCATCGGGGCTCAGCCTGCAGCATCCCGACCCCACCCTGCATGCCGCAGTGCTGCAGGGCTCGGCGCGGGTCGCCGAGCGACCGCTGCGGGTGGTGGCCAGCAACGCCTTCGGCTTCGGCGGCAGCAACGCCTGCCTGTTGTTCGGAGCCGACCGGTGATGGCGCCTGACACAGTTTGCAGCGTCGGGGTCGCCGGCATCGGTTTGCTGGGGCCGGGGCTGCCGGGCTGGGCCGCAGCGCGCGGGCTGCTGGCCAACCCCGCGCAGTGGCGCTGCACACCCACCGAGGTGCCCGCATCGACGCGCTTGCCACCGACCGAGCGACGCCGCGCCGGCGCGGTCGTCAAGGCTTCGCTGGTGGTGGCAGACGAAGCTTGCGCGGGCGCGGGGCTCGACCCGGCCCTGCTGGCCACGGTGTTCGCCTCGTCCACCGGCGATCCGCTGAACTGCCACCTGCTGTGCGAAGCACTGGCGCAACCGCAGCGGCTGGTGTCGCCGACGCGCTTCACGAATTCCGTTCACAACGCGCCGGCGGGCTATTGGCACATCGCCGCGCAGTCGACCTGCGCGTCGACCAGCCTGGCGGCCTTCGACGCCAGCTTCGGCGCCGGGTTGCTGGAAGCCGCGGTGCAATGCGCCAGCGGCGGCGAAGCCGTGTTGCTGGTGGCTTGCGACATGCCGTATCCCGAGCCCCTGCATGCGCTGCGACCGCTCGCCGATGGCTTTGCGGTGGCGCTGGTGCTGGTGCCAGCCGGGCGTGGGGCGGCCAGCGGCGGGGGCGTGGCGTTGCCGTTGCTGTCGTTGCTGTCATTGCCGGTTGGTGAGTCATCCGACAGGCTCGACACCCCATGCGCCGACCCCGGGCTGGAAGGGCTGCGCCAGTCGATCCCGGCCGCTCGCGCGCTGCCGTTCCTGTGCGCGCTGGCATCGGCAACCGGCGAGGTGTCGCTCGTGATCGACGATGCGCCGGGTCACAGCAGCGGGTGGCGGCTGCATGCCGTTGCTGAACCTCAGCCATGACGCCCGCGATGACCACCGATCCGTCGACCGATCCCTCGCCTGGTTGCGGCTACCCGGCCACGCTCGACGCCGCTGGCATCCGCGCCCGCATCCCGCACCAGGGCCGCATGGCGTTGCTGCAAGCGCTGCTGGACTGGTCCGACAGTCACATCCGTTGCAGCCTCGCCGACCATCGCGCTGCCGACCACCCACTGCGCCAGGCCGGCGGCTTGTTGTCGGCCTGCGCGGTGGAGTTCGCCGGCCAAGCGATGGCGCTGCATGCCGCGCTGCGATCGGACGTGGCGGGTGCGCGGGATGTGCAGGGTGCCGCACCCGGGGAGCCGCGTGCCGGCTTCCTGGCCAGCGCCCGCGGCATCACCCTGCACGCGCCGCGCCTGGACGACGCCCCCGGCCCGCTGGTGGTGCGCGCCGACCGCGTCGCCGGCGACCAGCGCCAGGCCATCTACCGTTTCGAGCTGCACGACGCGGACGCCCGCCTGCTGGTCGAAGGCCGCTGCACCGTGGTGCTCGACGGCACGCCCGCCACCTCACCTTGAACCGACCGGGAGCATCGATGACGCTGCAAGGCAAACGGGCGTTGATCACCGGGGCCAGCGGAGCCCTGGGCAGCGCCATCGCCACCCGCCTGGCGGCCGACGGCGCGCAGGTGCTGCTGCATGCCAACACCCGACCCGAAGCCGCGCAAGCGCTGGCCGACACCCTGCGCGCGGCCGGGGGGCAGGCCGAGGTCTGCGCATTCGACCTCGCCGACGACGCCGCCTGCGCCGCTGCCTGCGCCCAGATGCTGAAAGCCGGGCCCGTGCAGGTGATCGTCAACAACGCCGGCATCCACGATGACGCGGTCTTCCCCGGCATGCGCGCCGAGCAGTGGTACCGCGTGATCGACATCTCGCTGCACGGCTTCTTTCGCGTCACGCAGCCGTTGCTGCTGCCGATGCTGCGCACACGCTGGGGCCGCATCGTCAACATCTCGTCGGTGACGGCGCTGATCGGCAACCGCGGCCAGGTCAACTACGGCGCGGCCAAGGGTGCGATCAACAGCGCCACCAAGTCGCTGGCGCTCGAAGTGGCCAGCCGCGGCGTCACGGTCAACGCCATCGCGCCCGGCATCATCGCGTCGCCGATGGCGGCGTCGGCCTTCGACGCAGAAACCATCAAGCGCATGGTGCCGGTGCAGCGGGCTGGCAGGCCCGAAGAAGTGGCCGCGCTGGCGGGGTTTCTGGTCAGTGAGCAGGCCGCCTACATCACCGGGCAGGTAATTTCGATCAATGGCGGGATGGTGTAGGCCCCGACACCACAAACTGACCCGCTGACGCCACGAAGAACTGACCCCCTTCGTGGAAGGAGGTCGACTGGCCCGCGTTGCCCGGTCGTCGTAGAAGTCGATCGCATTGGAGCGCTTTCCGGCCGGAAGATCGAAGCGGTTGTGCCAAGCGAACAGGGCAGCATCCCGCTACCAAACCGCTGCCTTCACATGCTCGCGCAGGTCCGCCACGGCCTCCCGGTTCCCGTGCTGCTCGATCCATCGCCGCTCACACAGCGCCGCCAGGTTCAGCGTGAGGCTGCGGGCTCGAATGTTGCGGGCTCATCGGGTTTCGACAGCAACTCACACCCGATCTGGATCATCCACTCGGCCAGCGAGACCGGACCGCTGACCCGCGACAAGCAAGCCGCCACAGTTGTCTAGACAGGTGTGGCCGGCGCGGCGGCGGCACCGCTGAACCCGGGGCCGGCCAGCGCCGCCGTGTCGTAGCCCCGGTTCACATCCAGTCCGGTGATGTGCCAGTCGTGTGCCGGCAACCGCAGCGGGTGCGCGACTTCTTCATACGAGCGCATCGGCCACAACACGCCATGGCGGCGCTGGTGCTCGAAGGTGTCGACCTCGGCCACCGCGCCTTGGGTGTCGCTGAAACCCTCCAGGGTGAAGCGCACACGGCGGGTGATGGCATCTTGCTGATCGATGCAGACCGACACACGGTCCATCGCCACCCTGCCCAGGCCCGGTCGCAGCCAGACATCGACCACATCGCAAGCGCGCCCGTGTACCCGTTCGGTGCCTGAAGCCTGCACCGCCAGTCGGCGGTCGGCCAGCCACAGCGGCCCCAGCAGGAAGAGTCCGTAGCCTTCGGCCACCAACGCCGACGCTGCCAGCACCTTCGGGTCGGCCGACGGCTCACCGTTGAACCACACTGCCACCTGGCCCGATGCCGCATCGGTGCCACGCTGCCAACGCACCGTTTTGTTGCCAGCGGTGCCGCGGTACGACTGCGCATTGATGCCGGCCTGCGGCATCAGTCTTTCTTCTGACGACCCGCGCCACGACGGGGCCACCACCACCGGCTGCACCCGGTCGATCAACGGCCGCCATTGGCCGTCGTAGGCGATGTTGATGTCGTGCAGCCGACGGTAGGCGTCCAGACCGTGTTGTTCTGCGCTTTGCAGCAGCAGCTGTTCGCCCTTGCGAACGGCCGCTGTGGTGCCCGATTGCGCATCCGGCCGCTGGTCCAGCGGCAGCGGGGTGCTGCACCCCGCCAGCAGGGGCAGTCCCGCCGCCAGACCAGCGCTGAGGCCCATACCCATGCCAAGGCCGATCACCCGGCGGCGGGTGGGCTGCTGGCGACCGGCAGCACCCGCGGGCCTGCCGGTTGTCGAATCGTTCTGCTTCATGTTGAACCCTCTGCTTGCATCCGTGCCTTGCCGTCACCCGCACGCAGCAGACTGGAGTCGATGCGGGCCGGTGGCGCCGCACGCTACCAAACCCATCGCGATATCGCCCGCGGCGGGGTCAAGCAAGGTCGCGGCGGCCGGCGATACGATGCCGCCGCAGCAGGCGCCGCTCTTGCGCGCCGCTGTCCAACCCGCCTTTGGTGACTGCTGTGCCCCCATCCTTGTCTATCGCATCGCTTGCATCGCTCGCGTCGTCGAGTCTCATCGCCAGGCGCCATGCCACCGGCCCTGCCGTAGCAAGCGCACCGGGGGGTTGCCGAATCCGGTTCCGCCAAGCCGCCCGCGCTATGGCGCTGGGCTTGGCGGCATGTGCGCTGAGCGGCTGTGGCCTGCTGCCGCGAACGGCCGTGGTGCCGATGCCGGTGCTGGCTCCACCGGGCGCCTGCAGCGCCGCAGCCGGCCGCATCGCACCGGTGTTGGTGGTGATGCTGCCCGGCGCCTACAGCCTGCCGCCCGAATTCGTCGACGAAGGCTTCGTGGCCCTGCTGCGCCAGCAGGGTGTCGATGTCGATGTGCAAATCGTCGACTCGCACCTGGGCTACTTCTCGAACGGCAGCGCGCTGAGCCGTCTGCGCGACGATGTCATTGCCCCGGCGCGCGCGCGCGGCTATCAGCAGATCTGGCTGGTCGGCATCTCGCTGGGAGGTTATGGCTCGCTGGCCTACGCGGCCGTGCATGGCAACGACCCGCGGGTCGGCATCGACGGGGTGGTGGCGATTGCGCCCTACCTGGGGGGGCGCCGGTTGCTGGCCGACATCCAGGATGCGGGCGGGCCTGTGGCGTGGGCTGCTACCAAACCCCCTGTAGTCGACGACCGCGTGCCATCGATGGCCAAGGGCGGCGCTTCCGACGATGCCGGGCGCGAGGTCTGGCGCTGGTTGGTGGCGCATGCGGCCGGCGACCGAACCAAGGCGCTCCCCGTCTACCTCGGCTTCGGCACCGAAGACCGGCTGGCTGAAGGCCACCGCTTGCTGGCCGGTGTGCTGCCCCAGTCCAGGGTCGACCGCGCCCCGGGCGGCCACGACTGGCCGCCTTGGCGGGATCTGTGGCAGCAGTGGTTGGTGCGCGACTTGCTGCCGCGGGCGCCTGCGGGGGACTGCCGCGCTGCGACGGCTGCATCGGCTGCAACCGTCCCGCCGGGCTCAGCCGCCGCGCCAGCCGTGCCGCTCCGATGACCGGCGAGAAGGCCGACGGAAACGTCGACGCTTCCGCCACCAGGATCGCCGGCAGCGACACCCCCTCGCACCGCCCGCCAGCGCCGATCCGGCCGCTGCGGGTGCGGGCTTTGGGCATGGCCTGCGCGGCAGGCGTGGGCCGCAAGGCACTGGCCGATGCGGTGCGCCAACAGCGCAGCGGTTTGCGCGCGCTGCAGCCCGACCCCCGGCATGCCCCTGCCGCAGCCTTGACCACCTTTGTCGGCCGCATCGACGCGCTCGACGAGGCCTTGCTGCCGCCCGGGCACGCGGCCTGGGACTGTCGTGCCACGCGTCTGGCCTGGCTCGGTCTGCAGGCCGATGGCTTCATCGACGCGGCGCGGGCCGCTGTGCAACGGCATGGTGCG
>JBDSMV010000061.1:0-2578 GCA_039915715.1 Rubrivivax sp.
GCATTGCACCATTCAACCAGCAAGCTCATGAATACCGAACGTCCCCGCCTTGCCGTACTGCTGGGCGATCCCGCCGGCGTCGGTCCCGAAATGGCAGTCAAGCTGCTCGCACGGCCGGAGAACCGCGATGTCGCCGACCTGCTTTTGATCACCGATCCGGTCATGCTGGCCGATGCCGAGCGCATCGCCGGAGTCAAGCTGGATGTGATCAAGATCGAAAGCCTGGACAGCGTGCGCTTCGAACCTGGAAAAGTATCGTTGCTCGAGCAAGACTGGCTTGGCGGCAAAACGCCGCCGCTGGGTGAATGCACATCAGAGGCAGGCCGCGCGGCGTTCGCAGCTCTCGAACTGGCTGTGCAAGCGGTCCAGCGCGATGTCTGCGACGGCATTGTTTTCGCGCCGCTCAACAAACATTCGCTGCGCCTGGGCGGCTTGACCGAAGAAGACGAGCTGCGCCACATGGCCGTGCGCTTTGCCGTGCCCGGTTTCGTCTGCGAGTTCAACATGACGAACAACCTCTGGACCTCGCGCGTCACGTCGCACGTGCCGGTGCGCGAGGTGGCGGACCTGATCACCAGCCAAGGCGTGGTCGAGGCGGTCAAGATCGTGCACTCGGCGCTGCGGCAAGCCGGCATCGACCAGCCCCGCATCGCGGTGTCGGGCCTGAATCCACACGCGGGCGATGGCGGCTCGATCGGCCGGGAGGAGATCGAAGTCATCGAGCCGGCCGTCAAGCAGGCGCAGGCGCTGGGCCTGGATGCGCGCGGACCGTACTCGCCCGACACCGTGTTCATTGCGGCGCGCCGCGGTGACTTCGACGCGGTGGTGTCGATGTTCCACGACCAAGGACAGATCGCGATGAAGCTGATGGGCTTCGACCGCGGCGTGACTTTGCACGGCGGACTGCCGGTGCCGGTTGTTACGTCCGCGAGCGGCAGCGCATTCGACATCGCGGGCCAAGGCATTGCGAACGTCGAAGGGCTGCAGGAGGCATTCAACCTCGCGCTGCGGATGACCGCCGGACGCAAAAAAGCGGCCGCCGCTTAGCGCGCGCGGGGACTTCGGGGGACCTGCTGGTACGGCACGAACCGACCAGCAGGCTGGCGTCGAGTTATCGACTTCCTCGCCTAGCTGGCGCCGCTTCGCCGCTGCTCAGTCCTCGTTCCTGCCAGCCTCCGGCTTTTCGGATTCCACGTATTTGCGCTGCAGCCGGTCGGTCTCCTGGTTAAGTTCTTTCTTCAGCTCATCGGTGCGCGCGTTCACCGCGTCGCCCGTGCGTTCGCGATCCAGTCGCGCCGCCTCGTCGTGTTCGTTATCGGTTTTCTTGCCCATGTGGGTTCTCCGTTGTCTTGGCTGCGCCGGTCGAGCGCCAGGGCCAGCGCGCAATTTTAAAGTCACGACCGTTGTGCACCTGTCAGTGGAACTCGCATGCCGACGTACCGAAACAAGGGTCAGGGGCAGCCGGCCAGTTCTGCGCCCACCAGCCTCCTGCAATACGGAATGACACCACCGGGCCAACGTTCGTCGCCGACGCTAGGGCGCGGCGGAAGGGGCGCGGAGCAGCCTTAAAGTCCTGCGGTATGCGGCAAGTCGTGCCAGGTTTCTTCACAACACTTGCCCGGTTCTGACCGGTGCATGGAGACCCACATGTCACCGATGAATATCGAAGCGCCGCTCGCGCAAGCGCTCGAGTGGCTGTTTGACACTCGCGCACCGGCCGACGTGGAGATGAAGGGCCGCGAAGTCATGCTCGATACCTTCGGCTGTGTGCTTGCGGCTGAGCGACATCCCGAGGCCGCTGCTTTTGCAAAGGCGTTGCAGGCAACCGATCCGGACTCTGCATCGTCCACCGCGGCCTATCTTGCTGCAGCGGCATGCTGGGATGAAGCATGTGAGGGGTTGGTGCGCGCACATGGCCGCCCGGGTCTGCCAGTGCTGGCGGCGTGCACGGCGCTTTCGCGTCGCAACGGGTACTCATTCGACGAGGTGCTCGCCGCTTACATCACAGGGTATGAAGTCGGCGGTCGATTAGGCGAATCGCTGCGGATCGCACCTGGCATGCACGTCGACGGCGCGTGGCCTGCTTTCGGCGTGGCAGCGGCGGTGGTGAAGCTCCTCGGCGGGAGCGCGATGCAGGCACTTGCCGCCGTTCGCATCGTTGCATGCCAGATGCCTTACTCGCTATATCTGCCCATTGCACGTGGTGCCAACATGCGCAACACCTACGCGTCGCACAGTGCCCAACTCGGGATGCTTGCTGCAACTGCGGCTCTCGGTGGCATCGCGGCTCCGGAAGGCGCCCTGGAGGAACTTCGCGCCCGTGCACTCGGCAACGCGATCCAGGGGGCACCCATCGCGCGCGCAGGCGAATGGCTGATCACAGAAACCTATCTGAAGGCCCACGCCGCAGTTCAACATGTTCACTATGGGGCGGCGGCAGCCATCACGCTGCGACCTAGACTTGCGGATCGGCTGGCCAGCATATCGCGCATCCATCTGCATACTTACGCAGAGGCGCTCACCTATTGCGGCAACCGCGCGCCGCGCACGGCGATTCAGGCACAGTTCAGCCTTTCCT
>JBDSMV010000256.1:0-5900 GCA_039915715.1 Rubrivivax sp.
TCTACGCGTGGGGCGTTCCGACGCAGGACGTGCTGGACGCGGCCAAGGCCCTGCGGCAGCGCCTGGATGCGCAAGCCGATGGCGCGCTGAAGGACTGCGCTGCGCAGATGCTGTTGGTCGTCGGCCATGCCAAGTTCACACCCGACGGCTTCGATGTCGGCGGCGATGGCTTTGTCTACCTCGACGCCCAGGACGGCGGCGACGGCCGTGTGCCGCTCGAATCGGCGTTGCTGCCCGGTGTGATGACATGGACGCTGGATTGCGACCACGGCAGCCTGCCGAGTGCCAAGCAAGCCTTCGACGCCTTCCTCGACCTGCTGGCCCGCGGCACCACGGCCAAGCTGACGACGCTGGCTGCCTCGACCGTGCGCCGCGACGGCAGCGCCGCGGCACCGCTGGTGCACGTGCGTTCGCGGCCGTCGCGGCGGCCGTCTTCGGCGTTGCCGGCCGGCAACGCCAGCGAAGTCTTCAGCAGCATCGCGATGAACGACGGCAGCGCAGCGCCGCTGCCGTTGGCGCCGCTGAAGGTCGGCGTGCTGAACGGCAACCTGGCGTTCGTGCACCAGCCGCTGATGCTGGGTCACTATCGGGCGCTGGAGCTGACTGGCACCGAACACGAGATCGACGGCCACATCGGCGGCGCGATGGGCATGGCACTGCGTGCCGGCATCTACCCCGACGCCACCGGCAGCCACCGCATCTTCTTCAATTCCCGCCAGGACGACGAGAACCCGTGGCAGTTGCCGCGGCCGCGCGCGGCCATCATCGTCGGGCTTGGCGACGAAGGCGCGTTGACGGCCACGATGCTCGAGAACACGGTGGCGCAGGGCACGAAAGCGTGGTCGCAACGCGCTGCCGAGCAGGCCGGTGGCAACAAGGCCGACATCGAACTGGCGGCGGTGCTGATCGGCAGCGGCGGCATCGGCATCTCGGCCGGCGGCGCCGCGCGCGCCATCGCGCTGGGCGTGCGCAAAGCCAACCAGCGGCTGGCCAGCAGCGGCTGGCCGCTGGTTTCGCGGCTGACCCTGGTCGAGCTCTTTCTCGACCGTGCCGGCGAGGCCTGGCACGGTCTGCGGGTGCTCGAAGCGGCAGCGCCGCAAGCCTTCGAGATCAGCCCGACGATCGCTTCCGGCACCGGCGCGTTGCGGCGCCAGCCCCAGGGCGGCTACCGCGGCACCGACTACGACCTCATCAACATCAGCAGCCCAGGCGACAACACGATCGCGTTTGCACTCGACACCCGACGCGCGCGAACGGAGGTGCGGGCCACGCGCACGCAACCCAAACTGGTTGAGAAGCTGGTCCAGCGCGCCGCCACGGCACGCAGCAGCGACCCGAAGCTCGGCAGCACGTTGTTCCAGCTGCTGGTGCCGCTGGAGCTGCAGCCCTTTTTAAGCGGCAACGACCGGCTCGTGATGCAACTCGACGCCGGCACCGCGCCGATCCCATGGGAGCTGCTGGACAGTGCCCGCAGCATCGGCAGCGACATCGCCACCGACAGCAGCGGCGGCAGCGAGCTGCCCTGGGCGATCCGCACGCGGATGTTGCGCAAGCTCAGCACGGGCGACTTTCGCAACAACCCGCGAGACGCCCACACCGACGCCGCCGTGCTGGTCATCGGTGAGCCGAAGATCGATGACCCGGCATACCCGGAGCTGCCAGGCGCCAAAGCCGAAGCACAGGCGGTGGTCAATGCCCTGCGGGCACCCGGCGGAATTCGCCATGACCTGGTCACCGCGCTGACCGACGCCCCCGAGTTCGACACCGTCATCGTCGCGCTGATGGCGCGCCCCTACCGAATCATCCACATCGCCGGCCACGGCGCGCCGATCGAGCGCGACCCAACCACCCGGACAATCATCAGCCGCGGCGGTGTCGTGCTGTCCGAGAACATCTTCCTCGGCCCCGACGAGATCGCCAAACTGCCCGATGTGCCGGAACTGGTGTTCGTCAACTGCTGCCACCTCGGCGCGGCGGACAGCGCGCAGACGCTGAAGGTGACCGAGCCGCCCGCCTTCGCCGCCAGCGTCGCCGACGAGTTGATCAAGATCGGCGTGCGCTGCGTGGTGGCGGCTGGCTGGGCGGTCGACGACATCCCGGCAATGAAATTCGCGCAGCGCTTTTATGAGGTGCTGCTGCGCGGCCGGCCCTTTGTCGACGCCGTTGTCGAAGCCCGCAAGGCGGCACTGGCCGCCGCTCCCAACAGCAAGACCTGGGCCGCCTACCAGTGCTACGGCGACCCCAACTGGACCTTCTGCGCCGACCGCGACGACGGCAGCGGCCCGGCGGCCAACCCGGGCGACGAGTTCGAGGGCATTGCCTCGGCGCTCGGGCTGGCGCTGATGCTCGAGAGCTTGGCGGTGCGGGCGAGCTTCCAGACCGCCGCCACGCCCGAGGAAGCGGCAACGAAGCAGCAGGAAGCGCGGCGCCGGCTGGCCGGGTTCGACAAGCGCTATCGCGACATCTGGGGCGGCATGGGTGCGATCGCCGAAGCCTTCGGTGTCGCTTGGGACGCCGTCGGCGAGCGCGACCGGGCGATCGACTGGTATGCCAGCGCACTGGCGGCCAACGATGCCAGCGCTTCGATCAGGGCCCACGAACAGTTCGGCAACCTGCGGGTGCGCCGCGCCTGGAAGCAAGCCCAGGCCGCTGTCAAGGCCGGCGCCCGCGCCGGGCTCGACACGGCGCGGCAGGATCTGGAAAAGGCACTGGCCGACCTGCAGGGTTTGGCCGCGCTGCAGCCGACGGTCGAGCGGCTGTCGCTGTGCGGCTCGGGTCTGAAGCGGCTGGCGCAGACCGTGCAACTGCAAGGCGGCACCGACGAAGCGGTGGCAGCCGCGTTGCAGGAGGCGTCCGAGGCCTACACAAGCGCAGAAAAAAAGGCCGAGGAAACCGAAGATCCGCAGCTGTTCTACCCCGGGCTCAACCGGATGGCGATCGAGCTCGTGCTGCACGGTGCAGAGCCCGGCTGGCCCGGCTACGCACCCGCTGCCAGCGCGCGGGTGCGGCGCAGCCTGCAAACCCGGCACGTCACCGCACCCGACTTCTGGAGCAACGCCGGCTTGATCGAGTTCGATCTCTACGTGGCCGTTGCCGCAGGCGAGCTTGCAGGTGCGGCCGGGCGGCTCGGCGCTGCGTATGCCGATCTGCATGCCCGTGTCGCGGCGCACGGCTACTGGGGATCGGTGTCGGACCAAGCCCAGTTCGTGCTGGGCGCCATTGCCGCCGGTACCGCCAGTACCCGCGGCGCCGATGTTCAGGCTGCGCAAAAGCTGCTGGACCTGTTGGCGGCCTATGCGAACTGAGTAGCAGGCGGGCGACCTCGGCTCAGAAGCCGAGGCTCGGGGCGCAGGCGGGCGACCTCGGCTCAGAAGCCGAGGCTCGCGAGGAGATCGTCCACCTCGCCCTGGTTCGCGACCACATCGGTGCGACCTTCGGGGTTGACCACCGGCCCGTTGAGCACATTCGCATCGACCTTCTCGCGCTGGTCGGGCGGCACCACCTGCACCAGCAGCTTGACGAGTCCCACTTCAAGTTCGTTGGCCAGCGCCACCACCTTGGCCACCACCTGGCCGGTGAGGTCGTGGAAGTCCTGCGCCATCATGATGTCGGTCAGGTGGCCGTCGATGCGCGCAGTGCGCTGCTCCACCTCGTGTACAAAGTTCATCAGCGCACCACTGGCCACCGCCTTGACCGGGTTGGCGACGATGGCGGCGGCCATGTCGCGCGTGGCGCGGGTGATCTCGGCATGGTCGGCCTTGGCCTGGTCCACCGATGTCAGCACCTTGTTGGCGGCTTCGGCGGTCTTGGTGGCGATGTAGGTCAGGCGGCTGCGCGCGTCGGGCAGGCCTTCGGTGGCGCTCTGCAGCGCGGGCATCACACCCAGCTGCTGCATCGTGTCGTGCAGCAGCCGTGTGATGGTGCCGATCTGCAGGTAGACCTCGGTGGTTGTGATCGGCTCGGGCTGCAGCGTGGCAGCAGTGTCCATCTTCATCTTGGCGGGCTCTGGTGGTAGTGCGTGCGGGTTTCGAGAAAACGCTCAGACTGTCGCGGCAAGTTTTTGCAGGATCTTCTGCACCTTGTCTTCCAGCGTGGCCTTGGTGAAAGGCTTGACGATGTAGCCGGCGGCGCCGCTCTGCGCGGCCATCACGATGTCTTCCTTGCGCGCTTCGGCGGTCACCATCAGCACGGGAATGTGGCGCAACGCCTCGTCTTCCTTGACGGCCTTCAACAGGTCGAATCCGTTCATGTTGGGCATGTTGATGTCCGACACCACGAAGTCGAACTTCTGCGCCTTGAGCATCGACAGTGCGACAGCGCCGTCTTCGGCTTCGTCGGCGTTCTGGCAACCCATCTCGCGCAGCAACCCCCGCACGATGCGGCGCATGGTCGAGAAGTCGTCGACGATCAGAAACTTCAGGTCGGTGGTTGTGGTCATGGTGCGGTTGTCGGAGACAACAAGTCAGAAACGGAATGGACGACGGCTTTATCGGGCGGTTGGCGGCAGGCTTGAGCCGGCCGCTGGGCCTTCATCCACGGTTGCGGGCATCGGCGTTTCGGGTGGAGCCTCGGGCGTGGCCCTGAACACACGCTCTTCGGCGTCGCGTGTCATCACCACGATGCTGATGCGCCGGTTGGCCGGTGCCGTCGGGTCGCGGCGGTCGAACGGGTTGCTGGCCGCCAGACCCTGCACGCGCAGCACCTGGTCGTCGGGCAGCCCACCGCTGATGAGTTCCCGGCGCGACGCATTGGCACGGTCGGCGCTCAGTTCCCAGTTGCTGTAGCCCGGAGTGGTGCCGACCCGTGCGAACGGCATCGCGTCGGTGTGGCCTTCGAGCGTGAGCCGGTTCGGCACCTCGGCCAGCACGCTGCCCACCGCGCGCAGCAATTCGCGCATGCCGGGCTCGACACTGGCGCTGCCGCTGGCAAACATCGGCCGCTTGTCCTCGTCGATGATCTGGATGCGCAAGCCGTCTGGCGTCATCTCCAGCAGGATCTGGCGCCCCATCGCGGCCAGCCGTTCGTTGCTGGCCAGTTTGGCTTCGACCTTCTTCTTCAGGTTTTCGAGCCGTGCCACTTCGGCGCGTTGTTGCTCGGCTTTCAACTGGTGCACGTTGACCGTCGACTTGGCGGCTTCGATGTCGCCACGCTTGACCTGCCCGGTGCTGCGCGTCAGGTCCTGCCCGCCGCCCTTGACCACATGCGACGAGTCGCCGCTGCCGGTGCCCCCGTTGAGGAGCGCGAGCTTCAACGGGGAGCCGAAGTAGTCAGCGATGCCCTTCTTGTCACCCTCGCTGGTGCTGCCCAAGAGCCACATCAGCAGGAAGAAGGCCATCATCGCCGTCACGAAGTCGGCATAGGCAATCTTCCACGCGCCGCCATGGGCACCATGCCCGCCCTTCTTGACGCGCTTGATGATGATCGGCTGGAGCTTTTTGGCGTCACCAGCCATCTATTCGCCCCCCCCCCGAAGCGCCTTCGGCGCTCCCCCCCAGCGGGGCGCCCCCTGCGGCCCGGCGAAGCCGGTTCCGCGGCGGCTGCTCGATGGGGCCGCTGCGCTTTGCTGACGGCATTTCGATCGCTTGTGGCAGGTCGCCCCACAGACTCATCTGGCGGTTCGCTGCAACGGGTCGGGCGCGGCCGGTGGCGGCGATCAGCACCGTCATTTTTTGCCTTTAACGTGGCTTTCGAGTTCGCCGAATGTGGGGCGGTCACCGCTGTATAGGACCTTCCGGCCGAACTCGATCGCCACCTGCGGTGCATAGCCCTGCATGCTGGCGAGCAACGTGGTCTTGATGCACTGCAATTCCTTGCCGGCGTCTTCCACCTTCTGCTCCAGCAAACCGCCCAGCGGCTCGACGAAGCCGTAGGCCAGCAAGATGCCGAGGAAGGTGCCGACC